>NZ_JBVVQJ010000026.1:0-101912 GCF_055811475.1 Mesorhizobium sp. WSM4829
GATGCGCATCGGCCTCGCAGAGTTCCAAGCCATCAAGTACGGAGCCACGCTCGATGTGTGAATCCGATAGGTCACTATACGGGGAGAAGGTGCCGGCAGGCGGATGAGGGGCGGCGCCGACCTCGGCAATTCCGCGCAGTTATCACCCCGAAATCCGCTCGATCTCCGCGCCGCAGCCGGACAGCTTTTCTTCCAGCCGCTCAAAACCGCGGTCGAGATGATAGACCCGGTTGACCGTGGTCTCGCCTTCGGCCGCCAGGCCGGCGATGACCAGCGACACCGAAGCGCGAAGGTCGGTCGCCATCACCGGCGCGCCCTTCAGCTTCGGCACGCCGTCGACGATCGCCGTCTGGCCGGACAATGTTATGTGGGCGCCGAGCCGGGCAAGTTCCTGGACGTGCATGAAGCGGTTTTCGAAGATCGTCTCGGTGATGCGCGACTTGCCCTTGGCCATCGTCATCAGGCCCATGAACTGCGCCTGCAGGTCGGTCGGGAACGCCGGGAACGGCGCTGTCGTCACGTCGACCGGCGCAATGCCGGCGCCGTTGCGCCTGACGCGGATGCCGGAATTGGTCTGCGTGATCTCGGCGCCGGTTTGGGAAATCACGTCGAGCGCGCTCTGCAGCAGGTCCGCCCGCGCGCCTTCGAGCACGACATCGCCGCCGGTCATGGCGACGGCCATCGCATAGGTGCCGGTCTCGATGCGGTCGGGTATCACCCGGACGCGCGCACCCGACAGCGCCTCGACGCCGTCGATGGTGATGGTCGCGGTGCCGGCGCCGGAAATCCTGGCGCCCATGGCGTTGAGGCATTCGGCGAGGTTGACGATCTCGGGCTCGCGGGCGGCGTTTTCGAGCACCGTCTCGCCCTTGGCCAGGGACGCCGCCATTATTAGCACATGGGTGGCGCCGACCGACACTTTCGGGAAGACGTAGCGATTGCCGACAAGACGGCCGTTCCTGGTCTTGGCGATGACATAGCCGGTGTCAACGTCGATATCGGCGCCCAGCGCCTGAAGGCCTTCCAGGAAAAGATCGACCGGCCGCGTGCCGATGGCGCAGCCGCCGGGCAGCGACACCTTGGCCTCGCCCATGCGGGCAAGCAGCGGGCCGATCACCCAGAACGAGGCGCGCATCTTCGACACCAACTCGTAGGGGGCCGTTGTGTCGACGATGTTGCGGGCGGAGAAAGTGACGGTGCGCGAATAGCCCTCCTGCTGCTTTTCGCGGCGTCCGTTGACCGAGTAGTCGACGCCATGATTGCCGAGGATGCGGATCAACTGCTCGACATCGGCCAGATGCGGCACGTTTTCCAGGGTCAGCGTGTCGTCGGTGAGCAGCGAAGCGATCATCAGCGGCAGCGCGGCGTTCTTCGCGCCCGAGATCGGGATGCTTCCGGCAAGCTTGTTGCCGCCGACAATTCTGATGCGATCCATTTAAAGAGCGTCCCCTCGGCCGAAAGGCCGGTTTAATCGGTTGAGTCTGTTGTGGCCCGTCTAAACCATTGGCCGGCCTGGTTCAAGAAACAGGATTTTCGCGCTGGCCAGCCTGTTGATATCAATCCTTTTGCGTTTCCCTTAAGGCGCCGAACCCTTCCGGCCGCTTGTCAGCCTCGCCAGTGCGTCGCGAGCGCGACTGCGCCTTGCGCTTCTGCAGATTGGCGCGCAATTGCTCGGCGAGCCGGGTCTGGCGGTCAGCCTTCTTCGGTGGGCTGTCCTTTTTCGATGGCCCGCCCTTGTCAGGTGGACCCTCCTTGTCGGGTGGACCGTCCTTGTCAGATGGAATTGCCTTGTCGTTCATGGCTTCAGGGAAAGCCAACATTGTGGCGCCGCCATGTCCGCAAAAGCCGTTGGAGCGGGCTTTCACAGATGGCTTGCGAATGGCTTGCGCTTGGCCTTGCGCTTGCCGGTTCGATATGGCAGAAGCCCCGCCATCAGCGGCTGCGGTAGCTCAGTGGTAGAGCACTCCCTTGGTAAGGGAGAGGTCGAGAGTTCAATCCTCTCTCGCAGCACCATTCCAAGCCATTGTTTGGAAACAACTATCTGACTTTCTTGGTCTTTTCGCCGCCTGTCTGGTACACAGGGGTGGGTACACGTGAGCTTGAGAATGCCTGGACCTTGGAAGCATCCGAAGACTGGTGTCTATTACCTTCGGCAACGCGCACCGACTGACTTGAAGAATTTTCCCCTGGACGGGAAGGTGGCAATTCCCGTTGGCGGAGCCATCAACACAGTGAAAGCGGGGGCATCCTCGCTCTCGCGGGCGCGTCCTGCGGCACATAGGTACCGCGCTTGAAGCGGCGTGCGAGTTACTTGTTCAGTATCCGAAGCGTGCCTCCTCGGCTCACGTGACGGCGAGAAGGAGACAAAATAGGAGGGCCGTAGCCGAGTGTCGTCCCGGCCACGACACTTGGAGGGTCTTACTCGGCTGGCAACCACGCGGTGACGGCAATGCGCCCCGATTTGGTGAGGCGGTAGAGGAACTTTCCGCCCGAACGGATACGTTCCGCCAGTAGCTCGATGGGCTTCTGCTTGCCGGTCAAGTACGAAGCGCCAACCGTCTGCTTAACCTGCCACGACAAATCGCGGAGTGCTGCCGGAGTCCTTGTCGCCGCCTCAGCAGACGGGATCGAAGTGGCGGCAGCTACTGCATTCACGATTTCCGAATAGGCCACCCACTCATTTGCCTGCTTCTCATAAAGCGCCCTCAGGACGGCGGTCTTAACACCGCCCTTGTCGGGGTAGCTCAAGGCGGGCATGAGCCGCACCGCGAGCGGGTCATTCTGGTCGGGCGTCTGGGCACTTTCAGTAGGGGCGACCTTTCCCGCCCGGTAGGCTTCGACAGCCTTGGCCGCCACCTCGGCCTCCATTATGTCATCAAACTGAATAGAAACAAACATCGAGTCACCTCGAAGCGTGCCTCGCACGCGCTTGTGTAAGTTACAAACGAAACATAACACCAACTGCGCGGAGAGTCAATGCCGTCTGTGTTGCGCTTGATTCACGCAATTCGATGGAGCGTGACCTCAGTCCGCCGCTGCATTTGTTGCTTGCACCCTGGTCACCGAGGTGGTACACAACCTTGGCAAAGACGGTAAGAATACCCAGTAATATCAATATGTTGGTTGGCTGTGGGGCGAGTTCAATCCTCTCTCGCAGCACCATCTCATCCCGTTGAAATCGCTGAGCTCCTTGCTGGTTGGCTTTGCCTGGCAAGCTTCGAAAGGCTGCCCAGCAATATCGTTCTGTCCTTACCGATCATCAGCACGCCGCTGTCGGGGGCCAGCAGTGCCGAGAACGGCAACATCGCGGCGCCGATCGGCGAGGCCTCGGGGCCGAATTGCCCCGAGACGATTTCCGGCGCCACGATGCCGATGGCGCTAGTCCGGTTGAACTGGGACTGAACTCTTGTCAGAAGTTCGAGATGAATAGGTCGCGGCAGGATGCTGTCGAGAACGATTGCCTCGATATCGATGACGGAGGTGATGGCGATGATTGCCTCGACCAGCGCATTGGCACAGTCGTCGATCCATTCGAACAGCGGCTCGCGCGCCCCCCGCGGCAGCGGATCCAGTTCGCGCACACGATTGATCTCGACGCCGCGCGATTTGAGGTGATTGACCAGCACGTAAATCGAGGCACGATGCAGCAGGCTCTGGTAACGCGCCGGCTTGGCCGCCACCGAATCGAGGCTTGAAGGCGAGACCGGCAAAGGACCGAGCGCGGCGCTGTTGCCATGCGGCCCGGTGTGGACCTTGCCGCCTTGCACCAGCCCGCCGCCGACAAAGGTGTCGATCGAAATATGCATGAAGTCGCGGAACCGTGCGCCGGATCCTTGGATTAATTCGGCGAGCGCCGCCGCCGACGCGTCGTTTTCGACGAAAACCGGGATCCTTGGCTTTGTAGCGAAGAATGTCGTCAGATCGATTGCTTCCCAGCGGCTACCAAGGTCATTGGGAAAGCCGAGTTCTTCGCTCCAGCCGCCGAGGAAATACGGCGAAGCGATGCCGATGCCGACGATGCTGGCGTCGCCAAGCCCGTCGACCAGTTTTTCGAAATTGGCCAGCGACATATTGCCGGCCTTGAGCACTAGGTCGGGGTCCGGAAAGCGATATTCGTGCGACCCACGCGAGCGAACTTCGCCGGCGAAGTCGACGAGGACGGCTTCCAGCGCGCGCCGGCCGATCTTGATACCGACGCTGTAGATGCGCTCTGGTGTAAGTCGGTAGAGAGTGGACGGCGATCCGCGTTGCCCGAACCTTTTCCCCACTTGCTTTATGAATCCAGACGACTCCAGCCCATCGACAATGGTTGCTACCGCGGCCGGCGTCAGATTCGCGGCGCGCGCCAGATCGGACTTGGATGCCTCCTTCAGACGGCGGATGGCATCAAGCACGAACCGCTCGTTGTAATGCCGAACCTTGACGGAATTGCTGCCTTTTCCGGACAAAACCGGCGCCTCCCCATTCATTTTCGCAGAGCCACTCTAGCCGATCATCACAGCTCTGAAGCTGCTGCGATCGAGGCACTCCAGCCGCCCCAGTGCGCTCGCGACAGTGCCCGTCAGTGCCATGGAAGTCAATTTTCCAGTTGCGGCTTTAGGGCATTTAATATAGCAAATTGAAAAAAACAACCAGCTGGGAGGGAGGATGCTGCAGTTGGGCGCATTAGGCGAGGCCAATGCCGTGGTGAAGACCGATGCGGCTGTCCCCGTTGCCCTGGTTCAGGCGACGAAGGCCTTCGCCGGCACGATTGCCCTCAGGGACGCGTCCTTCGAGTTGCGCGCTGGCGAGGTGCTGGCCCTGCTTGGCGAAAACGGTGCCGGCAAGAGCACCTGCGTGAAATTGCTGGCCGGCGTGCATGCCCCTACAGGCGGCCATGTCGAGGTCGATGGCAAGCCGGTGGTCTTCCACACGCCGCATGATGCCCAGGCAGCCGGCATTGCGGTCATGCACCAGCATCCTGGCCTGTTCCCCGATCTTTCGGTCGCCGAGAATATTTATCTCGGCCATATGCCGCGCGACCGCTTCGGCGGCATCGACAACGCCGCCATGTATGCCGGCGCGCGCAAGGTGCTGGCGACGGTCGGCCTCGACGTGTCGGCCGAAACACGGCTCGGAACGTTGCGCACCTCCGAACAGCAACTGGTCGAGATCGCCCGGGCGCTGTCGCTCGACGCGCGGGTGCTGATCATGGACGAGCCGACCGCCGCGCTGTCGCAGCGCGAGGTCGAGCGGCTGTTCAATGTCGTTGCCGATCTCAGGCTGCATGGCGTGGCGATGATGTTCGTCGGACATCGCATGGATGAGATATTCCGCATCGCCGACCGCATCGCGGTGCTGCGCGATGGGCGCCTCATCGGCGTCAAGCCGAAGACCGAACTTGGCCGCGCGGCCGCCATCACCATGATGGTGGGCCGCGAAGTGACCGACCTCTATCCGGAACGAAACCACGCCACCGGCGCGCTGGTGCTGGAGGCGCGAGGACTTTCGCGCGCCAGCGGTTTTTCCAACATCGACCTCAAGCTCCACGCCGGAGAGGTGCTTGGGCTCGGCGGCCTGGTCGGCAGCGGGCGGACCGAGATCGCGCGCGTGCTGTTCGGCATCGACCAACCTGATGCCGGCGAAATCCTGATCGACGGCGAAACCGTGCGCTTCGCATCGGCTCGCGACGGCATGGATGCGCGCATCGCCTATGTCTCGGAAGACCGCATGGGCCAGAGCCTGGTGATGGATTTTTCTATCCTCGACAACGCGGTGCTGCCCGTCCTCGACAAGGCCGCTCGCTCCGGCCTTTACGGCACCGACCGCGCGATCGATCTGGTTTCGGCTTGGCTGAAGCGCATGAAGCTTCGCTTTTCCGGATACGGGCAGCCGGTGAAGGACCTGTCCGGCGGCAACCAGCAGAAGGTGGTGCTGGCCAAATGGCTGCGCACCGAGCCGCGCGTCCTCATCCTCGATGAGCCGACGCAAGGCATCGATGTCGGCACCAAGGCGGAAGTGCATGCGATGATCGCCGATCTCGCCGCGCAGGGCATGGCTATCATCCTGATCTCCTCCGAAATGCCCGAGCTCATCGGCATGTGCGACCGCATCATCGTCCTGCGCGAAGGCCATCGGACGGCCGAATTTGCCAGGGGCGAGGCCACCCAGGAAAAGGTGCTGGAGGCTGCGACGAAGGCCGACGAAAACGCCGACCCGGCAGCACAGGCGGAACGCGCCGCCGGCGCGGGGAGGAAAAAAGGACCGCTCGACATGCTGAAGCGGCGGGAGTTCGGGCTGCTCGCCGCGATGCTGGCGGTCGCCATCCCGGTTACCATTATCAACCCGCGCATGGTGAGTGCGGCGAACCTGACCGCCGTGTCGATGGATGCCGCTCTGCTGGTGGTGGCAGCACTCGCTCAGATGCTGGTGCTGATCACCCGCAACATCGACCTTTCGATCGCCGCGGTGATTGGCCTTTCGGCCTACATGGCGGCCAGCATGGTTCAGGTCTATCCGGGGCTCGACATCGGCATCGGCCTCGTAACCGCATGCGCGGTCGGTGGTGTCGCCGGCCTGATCAACGGCCTCGTCGTCACCAGGGGAGGGATCCCGGCCATCGTCGTCACACTGGCCTCGATGTCGATCTTTCGTGGCTTCAACTCGATCTGGGCAGCCGGCGACCAGATCAGCGCGGACGAAGTAACGCAAGCCTGGCTCGACATGACCGGCCTCAAGATCGCCGGCGTGCCGCTGATCGTCGCCATCGCGATCGTCATCCTGTGCCTGGGCTACGTGCTGCTCTATCGCACGGCGATCGGACGCGAACTGTTCGCCGCTGGCTCCAATCCGGACGGCGCGCGTCTTATCGGCATCCCGGTCGACCGGCGCATTCTGCTGGCCTTTGGCATGGCCGGCCTGCTCGGCGGCCTGTGCGGCGCGCTGTGGGCATCGCGCTATGCGACCATCGACGCCCGCGTCGCGCTCGGTTTCGAACTCACGGTGATCGCATCGGCGGTGGTCGGCGGCGTCGCCATCCGCGGTGGTTCGGGCACGCTGCTCGGCATCGTCCTTGGAGCGCTCACGCTGCTGGTCATCAAGAACGGCCTGACGCTGGTCCGCGTCGACCCGCTATGGCTGCAGGGCGTTTACGGCCTGGTGATCCTGGTCGCCATCGGCATCGATACCTTCATCGTGCGGCGCGCGGATCAGGCCAGGCAGGCGAGGGCGAGATGAAAAAGTTCCTCCGTTCGATCGACTTCTGGGATCTGCTGCTGGCGACTTCTTGCCTGGCCATCTTTCTCTACGCGGCGATCTTCGTGCCGAATTTCGTCTCCGGGTTCAATCTCTCGCAACTGGCCGCGAGCGCCTCGGAAAAGGCGTTGCTGATCCTGCCGATGACGCTGCTCATCATCACCCGCGAAATCGACCTGTCGATCGCCTCGGTGCTGGCGCTGACGTCCGTCATCTTTGGCTTACTGGTCCAGACGGGCGTGCCGACGCTTGCTGCAATCCCGCTGACGCTCATCGCTGGCGGCGTGCTCGGCGCTTTCAACGGCTATCTGGTGTCGGGCCTTGGACTGCAGTCGTTGGTGGTGACGCTCGGCACCATGGCGCTCTATCGAGGCATCGGCTACATCCTGCTTGGCACCGGCTCGGTCAACATTTTGCCGCCCGCGGTCGTCGATTTCGGCATCAACAACCTGCCGGGGACCCAGATACCGTGGACCATCGTGCCCTTCCTGGTGCTGGCGCCGGTGTTTGCGGTCGTGCTGCAGAAGACGCCGACCGGCAAGCGCATCTATGCGCTCGGTGGCAGCCCCGAAGTGGCGCGCTATTCCGGTATCAACACGGGCCGGATGGTGCTGAAACTGTTCGTCGTCTCGGGCATCGTCGCCGCCATCGCCGGCATCGTCTATACCGCGCGCCTCTCCAACGCGCGCGCCAACAATGCGCTCGGCATGGAGCTCGATGTCATCACCATTGTTCTGCTCGGCGGCGTCAGCGTCTTTGGCGGCAAGGGTCGCCTGACCGGCGTCATGCTGGCGCTGGTCCTTATCGCCATCATCCGCAACGTGCTGGCGCT
The DNA here is from genome assembly GCF_055811475.1 of Mesorhizobium sp. WSM4829. Classification (NCBI taxonomy): domain Bacteria; kingdom Pseudomonadati; phylum Pseudomonadota; class Alphaproteobacteria; order Hyphomicrobiales; family Phyllobacteriaceae; genus Mesorhizobium; species Mesorhizobium sp. WSM4829. The sequence continues at coordinate 8,066 of NZ_JBVVQJ010000026.1, forward strand.
CAGCCAGATCGGCGGCGACGCGCAGGGCATGATCATCGGCATGCTGCTTATCGGCTCTCTGATCGTCGGCAATTACTGGCGCTCCACACAGGAGCGGCTCAGCAAATCCCGCGCAATGCGCGAGACAAAGGGGTGATCTCGGGCCCCTTCCTTCAAGCCCGAATTTTGACGGAGGAGTCACAATGAAAGCGTTTAGATTAGCCCTGTTCGCATCCGCGGTTCTGCTGGTGCCAACCTCGCTGGCCTTCAGCCAGGAGTGCGCCAAGGAACCCGTAACGGTCGGTTTCCTGCCCAAGCTCGACACAGACCCCTACTTCAAAGTGGCTTTTGGCGGCGCACAAGAGGCAGCGAAGGAAATTGGCGGCACCGCTACCCAGGTCGCCCCATCGCAGGCGACTGCCGAGGCGCAGATCGAATTCATCAACAGCCTCGTGTCGCAGAAGGTCGGGGTGATCGCAATTGCCGGCAACGACGCCAATGCCGTCGCGCCTGCGCTGAAGCGCGCCGTTCAGCAGGGCGTCAGGGTAATTTCGTATGACTCCGATGTGGCCGCCGATGCCCGCGCGGTGTTTGTCAATCAGGTGAAGGGCGACAGCCTCGCCGAAATGATGCTGGAAAGTGCATTCGCCCTCAGCGGGGGTGAAGGCGAATTCGCGATCCTGTCGTCGACGCCGACGGCGACCAATCAGAACGCCTGGATCGACTTCATGAAGGCGAAGATGGCTGCAGAGCCGAAGTTCTCCAAAATGAAGCTGGTGCAGGTCGCCTATGGCGAAGAAAGCGAACAAATCAACCAGCAGCAGGCGCTGGCGCTGGTCCAGGCCTTTCCGGATCTCAAGGTGATCATCGTCCCAGCAGGCATTGGCCTTCCGGCGGCCGCGCGTGCACTCGAGGAGGCGGGCATGATTGGCAAGGTCAAGTTGACCGGCCTCGCGCCGGCCACTCTGATCTCGAAATACATCAAGGACGGCGCGGCTCAGGATATCTGGTGGAACGTCACCGATCTTGGCTATCTTACCTATCAGACAGCCCAGGCGCTTGCGCAGTGCAAGATCACCGGCAAGGAGGGTGAGAAGTTCACAGCAGGCAGGCTCGGCGAATACACGATTGGCGCCGGCGGCGAACTGATCCTCGGTCCGGCCAAGATAGTGACGCCCGACAATCTGGCCGAGTTCAAGTTCTGACCCTGAAAAGTTCAAGCCCAAGGGGGCGCCGGGTCGATCCGGCGCCCTTTCTAAACCCTCTCGAACGAAAACAGTGCGGGGCGCGGCAATGAAGATATTGCTTGCAGGCGAAACTTTTGCGGCGACGACGTCGGTCGCCATCGGCAGTGATGTGCTTACAAGTGCGACCTCGACAAATGGTGCGACGGCTTTTAACGCCGCGTTGGCCGCCGAAGGCATCGTCGTCACGCAGATCGGCGGCGAGCGCTGCGCCGCGGAGTTTCCCTATGAGCTTGATGCGCTCGCCCAATATCAGGCAGTGGTGATCTCCGATGTCGGCGCGCTGACATTGCTGGTCACGCCGGATGCCCGCGCCGGGCGTGTCGGCGTCAACCGCCTCGATCTGCTCAAGGCCTATGTCGAAGGCGGCGGAGGGCTGATGCTGGCCGGCGGTTACATGGGCTTTCAGGGCATGTTCGGGACGGCGCGGTTCCATGACACCTCAGTCGAAGACGTGCTGCCGGTCCGCTGCCTGCCGTTTTGCGATGGCATGGAGGTGCCGCAAGGCCTCCACGCCTCGATCCTGCAGTCGTCCCATCCGATTTTTTCCGGGGTGGAGGGGCCGTTGCCGCCCATCCTCGGCATGAACAAGCTGGAATTCAGGCAGGACGGCTCGTCGCGCCTTCTGGCGACCTGCCAATATCGCGGCACGGACTGGCCGCTCCTTGCCGTTCGCAGCCACGGCCGTGGCCGCGCGATTGCTTGGGCGACCGATATCGGCCCGCATTGGCTCTCGCAGGATTTTCTCGGATGGCCACTCTACGGAAAGCTGATGGCGAACATGGTCCGCTGGCTCGCTGGCACTGATGAGAAAGCCGGATACAGGATTTGACCAACGTCGTTGCCGGCGCTCCCTCCAGCCCTTCGCTGTACTTCGCGACAGCGATGCCCGTTTTCATCTAGGAGCCTTCAGTCGCTCAAGGTCAGCGGAGAAGCCCTTCCAAGACCGCGGGCCGGCTTGCGGCTTCATCGTCACGGCCGGCTAACTCTGCTCAATTACCCCATACCGTCACTCAAGACTGATAATCGACGCAGGCGCAAAGCTCATCATCTTTTTGAGACCACTGATCATGCCCTCGGCATAGCGCGGCGTGCCTATTGTGCCTTTTAGCCAGCATTGGCTCTTCCGTTTCATGTAAGTGAAGCCGATGCAGCGATTATTTGCGACGCAGGCTAGTCTGCACTGCTGCGCGGTCAGATTCCTCCCAAAAGGTCTCCGCGACAGATCTCCACCTGGCAGATCGACGTTTTTGAACACGGCCGTCTTCGGGTCGATCACACCCATGGAGAATGTGTTGGGGTCTGGATCAGCGCTGCTCAGAAACTGACCCGAGATAGCAGCCGAGTTGCCATCGGCTTTACCTGGGCTGGCTTTCAGGAAGCAGTTTGGACCTCTTGCGATATCCGGGTTCATATTGAATGTGAATGCCTTGCATTCACCCCTCATGGAGAGACAGGCTCGCGCGCAATTTGCGGCATCGTCCGCTCGTTGAGAAGTGATGTCGTCGCCAAATAGATCAAGCCCCGCAAAGACAGCCATCCGCGTCGGGCGACGTGTGTATTCCTCGATTGAGGAGAGTTTGGAGAGAGATGAGTGATTGACTGCATCCACCTCCTTTGTCGTTGGAGTTGCCGGTTGGACCGTCGTGGCCGAAGACGGATCAGACGATCCGGCCGGCCGGCTTATCTCACTCGAGGCGGTGTTTGTCTGACTGCCCTGCCTGCGATCGATCCCATAGCGCGCGACCTCATCAGGTGTGAAGACATGCATGTCCTTCGGAGGTGTCTTAAACATCACCGTCAGCACCTCGACAGGCGTGTCGAAGCGATTGAGAAGATCATGATGTCTGAGATTGAGAGCTGAGCGCTGACAAGATCGGTGGAGTCAGACGAAATCTGATGGACACCAAGTTCGCCATCGACCTGGCGTTCCACACCCGCAAGGAAGATATACGCGCATGCCGAATAGCACGCTGCCTTTTTCGGGATGTAGGTCGCGAGCTTCCGCTCATGCACGTCGTCTGCGATCAAAAGAGCGATCTGGACCACACCGCCAGGGCTATTGAGAATGAGCAGCTTGGCGTTGGGTGCAGCCTCGGCCGCGCGGCGGAAGTTGAGCGCCGCCCCTGCATCAATCTCACCATCGAGAGAGATAATGTCCGAATGGGCGTCATCGACCGTAAAGGGGCCAAACGACTTCACAGCAGCGTGGGCGGAACACAACTGAACCGCCAACATCCAAGCGACCGGCAGCAACCGGGTCACGCAATACGAAATCGAACTCAGCACTTTTCGCCCCCCATGGCGAGCTTCAATATATGAAACACTCAGCGGGCTAAGTAGCAAGTGCGCGCAATGATGTGTGGTAAATCAGCCGGCTACCACTGCATGCTCCGAGAGGGTGTAGGTGCTCACCCAATCGAGACAATGCCACGATCGAAGGTAGCTGCCGTGGGAAAGGTCAGTCCGCCACCCTCCATCTGTCGCAGCCATTGACCGCCGCCAGGACCTTCTCAGCTTTTGCCAATCGCGCGTTTGCAGCCTATGTTTCGATATCGGCCGCCAGTGCTGCGGATGCAGCCGACAGTAAGAGGGTACGTGCTCTTGCCCGTCCGGGAGAGAGCCGTGTCGCTTCCTCGCAATCATCTGCTGAAAGCCCTCTCCCCAGAGGATTTCGCACTGTTGCTGCCGTCGATGCATCATGTCCAACTGGACCTCAAAGCCCAGCTGGAGGTCGCGTATCAGCCGATCGAGCATGTGTATTTTCCAGAGGCGGGTATCGCTTCGGTGGTCGCCACCATGACTGGAGGGCGGCAGAGTGAAGTCGGGATCATTGGCTATGATGGCATGACAGGCGTTGCCATCATTCTCGGCCAGGACAGCTCTCCCAATGAGACCTACATCCAGGTCGCAGGCAATGGCTGGTGCCTGCCGGTTGAGACTCTTCGGTCTGAGGTGGCAAAGAGCCAGTCGCTTGGCGCGTCGCTGCTTGCCTATGCCCACGCCTTCCTTGTCCAGTCGTCGCGGACGGCACTGGTCAATGGCCATTCCAAGATCGAGGAACGGCTGGCCCGCTGGTTGCTGATGGTCCACGACCGGACCGAGGGCAACAAGATCCAGCTGACGCATGAATTCCTGGCGACCATGCTCGGCTCTCGGCGCCCCGGGGTTACCACCGCCCTGCAAATGCTTGAATATCGCGGGCTGGTTCACGCCAGGCGCGGCGAGATCACGATCGTCGACCGTGCCGGAATGATAAAGCTCACACATGGCGCCTATGGCGACGAGGAGCAACGTCACTTCGGCTAATGCTTGTCGCGCACAAGCATGCCCCTTGGGCCTGATCCAGGGCCCTGACCCAAGGGTGTGCAGCGGTTTGCGATTGCGACATGCACAACAAGCTGAAGCGCGTCGCATGACGCCGGTCAAACGCGACGCGCTCCGCCTGATTGTCCGATATCGGACATAAGCTTGAAGGCCGCCGCATGTTAGACGAAAGTCGTATTGTTGGCAGGGAGGAACTGTTGATGAGCCACACTTTTCACACGGTCACCGTTGAAGGCGCGACAGAGGCCTATGTCCTTTCCAGAGGCAAGGCTCGGTATCTCTCGATCGCCCAGGCGATCCGCGCCATTCGAACACTCATGCCGGCTTGCAAGGCCACCAACCACGAGTTGGAGGAGATGCTGGCGGCAGCATGCGTCGTGCACGGCGTGCCCGTTGCCTTCGACGCCAAAACAGCCGATGGCCCAGAACCACGGCTCCATTCTTAGGCCGGAAATGTCCGCGCCGCTGCAGAAGCCAAATTCATTGGATGTTCGGCAGGCGATTGTCCGCTACCTGATCGATCATGTCGACAATCCGAGCGTCTCGATAGTCGAAGTGACCATCGCCGTGAGGAAGATGTTTCCACTTTGCGAACTCACGGATTGGCAAATTGGCGATCTCATCGCCAGAAGCGCCATCGACGCGGGATTTGCGATCGATTTCGATGCGGCCCCCTGGACGGAAACTAGCTAAGCTAGACGCCTCTGGGTAGCAGCATAGTGGCGTTACGGTTTCGCGCAGTCGCCTCGCACAGCTGATGCTGGGTCAATCCTGAGCGGGAGCTGCTATAATCCCGTATGGCCGCTCGCATAGTGGTTATCCTGGCGCTGCTTTCCGCCTTCGCCTACGGCTTCGCAAAACTCGTGGAACGTTATGGCGACTCTGGCGACAAGCCGACTGCGTGTGAAAAATGGCCACAGCCTGATTGTCCAGTCCCAAACGCGCCGCCTCAAGGAGAAACCAGGCCTTGAGCGGTCTTTCGCGGGTGCGCCAAACATCGGCGTCGATAGGCCGTGGCAGCCGGTTCGCGCACCGCCGGTGGAACAAGAATTGCTCCGCATCGTTGAGATAACCATGCAACCCGCCGCGGCAGCAATCAAGCACCGCAGCTGAAGGTTGCTTGGAGGCTATTATGGGAAAGCAACTTACATTGGCTGCGGCAGGCGTCCTACTGCTCGTCGGTGTCAGCGCCGCCGCCGCTCAGGACGTCATTATTCAACCCGAGCAGGACGTTGTGATCCGGGAATACGTGAAAAAGAAGCCGGTGGCATCACTCAGCCTTCCCGGCGTGGAACTCAACATCGGTACACCTTTGCCCGAAACAGTCGAGCTTTACGAGGTGCCGGACGTTCAGTACCGCTACGTCGTCATCGAGGGCCGAACTGTCCTGGTCGATCCAGGCACCCGCAAGATTGTGAAGGTCTACGACTGACGTGACCCCACGCTGAAGTCCGTCGTGCCGAAAAGGCGCGGCGGGCTGGCGCCTTCCCCGATGCGAGCAAACTCCCGCGAACAGTTCCGAGGCGCATCAGGATACGCTGATTTTTATGGATGCTGGTGATTTGCCGGCTTCCCTCACCACCTTGACCTCCACCGTCATGCCGAGAAAGCTCGACGCGCTGCCGCAGTAGCTTCCTGAAAGTGGAATGGCTTGCCCAGGATGCCTGGCCACAGCCACCCGGATCAGATCCCGGTTGCCGACAATGCCGTTGGTGGGATCGAACTCGACCCAACCCGCGCCAGGCAAATAGACCTGGCACCAGGCATGCGTCGACCCGCCGCCGACGACAGAACCGCTGTCGCGGTTCGGCACATAGACATAGCCGGTCACAAAACGGGCGGCAAAACCGAGCGAACGAACCGCTTCCATCATGAACAGCGCAAAATCCCGGCATGTGCCTCGACGCAGGTGCAAGGTCATCAGAGGCGGTTGCGTCCCTGATTCAGTTCGACGCGAATAAACAAAGCTCTCGTGGATGGCGTAGCAAAGCGTCATCAGCAATTTGCCGGTCTCGGTGCGCCCTTTGGCGCTCACGAACTGTCGTGCCCATTTGCCGATCTCGTCGCCATCATCGAGGTGATGGCGCTCGATGGTTTGGCTGAGGTCGGTTGCCTCGTCGGAATCATAGGAAAATGGATAGCTGAGTGCTGCGTCATCAATACGGAAATCAGGCGCATGCTGCGGCGTGTGATCGAGCCGGATGTCTGTCACGAAACGCAGTTCGTCGCCCGAGCCGTTGAAATCGATTACCGCAACGCAGTTTCCGAAAACGTCATGGATCCAGCCAATCTCTTTCGGCTCGGGGTCGACTAACAGGGCGTGATCCAGAAGACGCTGATCGAAACTGTCGCGCGGCCTGAACATCAGCCGGTGCTCGCCGAACGTCACCGGCTGCGTATAGCGATAGACGGTCGTGTGCTTGACTGAAAAGATCGGCATTGGCTTGCGTCGACCACCTGCGATATCAGCGCCATCATATAATCTTTTTTGATGTGCAGCGGACAAAATGGGGCTGCCCCTCAAGACGGCCGTATCAGGCGGATTGATGAACAGATCGGCACGGCTAGCGCCGAGTTGATCATCCATGCTGGCCCGCTGTTCTTGGTTCTGTCGGCAGCATGGCCGCGAAAAAAGCAGCGGACTTGCGCCGCAGGCCTTTTGCAATCTCTAATTGGTAGACTCTCTCAAGGCCGGGGAAGTTAATCCTTGCGCCGCGGAGGGGGCCAAGGCGAGGAACGTCGCAAACGGGAGGAAGCAATGAATGAAGACTACGAACTGGCCATAGACCACGACAAGCCTTACGAAATAACTGCTTTCGCTAAAAAGCACGGCCTTACGACAAGGGCTGCCGAGCTGATCCTTTTCGCCTATAGCCCGTCCCGAGCGGCGTGCGATACTGCCGCAACGGCTTTCCTTACCGCCGTCGCAGTGCAAGCCAAGAGACAATCGGCGCGCTAGCTCCAGAAACCGGGAGCGACGGCTGGCGCAGATCAACTCGCCACCGTCGCATGCACCACATTTGCGAGCGTGAATTTGGCTGATGTCGAGGCTGCGCCGATCGACGGCGCAGCCTGGATGTTGAAGACTCAGGTCAGGCTTCTGGACCAGTCATCCACCTGGCGCTCTGCCTCTTCCTTGGCGATTCCATAGCGCTCCTGGATACGGCCTGCGAGTTGGTCACGATTGCCCTCGATGCGATCAAGGTCATCGTCGGTGAGGTCACCCCATTGCTCCTTGGCCCTACCCTTGAACTGCATCCATTTTCCCTTGATTTGATCCCAGTTCATGAATTCCTCCTTTGCTGCTCAAAGGGAAATGCAAACGGACACCACACGTTCCCGACGGCGGACCGCCAGGACGATTATTTATTGGGACGATTATTATTGGCGACGCAGCAAAAGCCGCCGACCGAAGCCAGCGGGGCGAATTCGAGCAGACGATCCGCGTCTTGAAATCACACTCGACGGGAAGCTTCCCCTGCCGATCAGGTGGCGCGCGCCAAGGCGATCGAGATGACGTTGTCCGTATCCGCGCCCGGTAGATCGAACAGCATCGGGAGTTGGCGGGTCATGGCCATTTCAACGATCAACTCTTCGATGGACGCTGTCGGCAAGTCGGTTTCGACACTATTCGAGATCATCGAGGCAAGCTTGTGGACTGGCACGGGTGCCGACTTCGCACGGTCGTCGAGCAGCCTGCTGATTTCGATGACAACGTCTGCGTCAATGCTCTTTGGCAATTCCCGCATGGCTTTTTCCTCCCTGCCCATATTTTCTCCCCGCCCATATCATGCGCGCGCCAGAGGACTGAGTCTCGAAAAATCGACGTCTGGATTAAACCAAAGGCGTGCTTCGGTCTGATTGCTTTGGCGATGCGTCCGGGCTGCGGCGAAAAGGCGCTTTGGTGTCACATGCGGCAACGAAATCGCCCCTTTCGCGTTGGCCAATCATACATCGTCAGCAAACGCGACAAAGGAGAGTAAAACATGGCAGCCGACGCGGCGAAGCTCTATCCTCGCCACCGGGATCGGATTTCTGGCAGCGAGGATTATGTGGTAAGGCATTTTGCCCGGCAAAACGGCATCACCCCGGCGCAAGTCCATCAGTTGATCAGGAGATATGGAAGCGACCGCGCCAAGCTGGTGGCTGCGGCGAAGGAACTTCGCGCGTCGCTGCGACCGGCCAAAGCCATGCTCGCCTCAGGGCGCCGCGGCGGGCGTTTTAGCGCCGGTGTTGATGGAGGAAGTGGCTTGGGGAGGCAGTGAGCAACCGGCTGAAAAAAATTCCAGACTTCGTTTTCAGACTTTTCGATCATGGCCGCCGTGGCCGGCTTCTGCTCGCGATTTGCTTGCTTCAATGGTCGCCTCCAGATCGGATCGGCTGCCGTGTCGAACCGAGTAAGCTCGTGTAAATTCGGCGCCCAACAGAAAGATCTCGGACGAATAAAAGACCCACAGCAGCACGACGAGCAGTGCGCCGGCTGCCCCGTATGACGATGCGAGGGCGCTGGTGCCGATATACCAGCCGATCAGCGACTTGCCGATCGTGAAGAGAAACGCCGTTGCTACGGCGCCGACGCCGACGTCGCGCCATTGCAGCGCGCGGTCGGGCAGGACCTTGTAGATTGCCGCAAACAACAGCGCGATAAGCGCAAACGAAACGATGCCGTTGATCGCGCTGAGGATGAGGGTGCCAAAGGGCAGATATGCGTTGATGATATTTGCAAGCGCCGATATTGCCGCGCTTACGACCAGGGACACCAGCAGCAGAAAGCCAAGCGCCGCGACCAGACCCAGGCTGGCAGCTCGTGCCCGCACGAGACGTGAAATCGATGTGCCGCCCGGTTTGACTTTCCAGATCTCGTTCAGGGCAACCTGCATTTCGCCGAACACGCCGGATGCGGTAACCAGCAGCGTGACGAGCCCCAAAATGCTCGCCAGAGTTCCCGCCTCCTTGTGTGCTGCGTTCTCGATTGTCGCTTGCAGGAGCTCGGCGCTCTGCGGACCCATCAGGCCCGTCATCTGGGCCGAAAGCGCCAGCTGTGCCGCATCGTTTCCGAAGGCCATGCCTGCGATGGCGACGACGATGAGCAGGATCGGCGGAAGCGAGGTCGTGGCATAGAACGCCATCGCCGCCCCGTGGCTCAAGGCATTGTCATTGATGAAACCGAGGACGCTCTCCCTAAGGAGTGTCCAGGCCTCTTTCGCCACATGCCACATGTTTGCCTCGCCTGCTTCTCAAGCAAATAGAGGCAGCACCGCGGCGGACCAGAGCGTGGCAGGTCGCAACCTCTAGGATTGGCTGAAACACCCCTCCACTTCGTCATCCTGGGGCGGAGCAAGGAGCGAAGCGACGCGGCGCAGACCCTAGGATGACGAAGGCGTGGCAGAGCAATCAGATGACCGATCCTGGCTTGTTTGGCGCGACCTGTCCGGCGGCTCTTTTTGTGAGACCGTCCTGCGTCGGGAAGGCCGCGAATGCCGCGATGGCCAGATAGATCGGAATCCCCAATTCGAGGATTTCCTCGAACACTGCCGAGGTATCGTTCCGGGCAACATGTATGCCGAGAAATGTGAGATTTGACGGCGCCCCGTCGATGACCTTCGAAAGGACGGCGCAACCGATAGCGGCGGCAATGGCAACGGCAGTCGCCTCGCCGTGGCGAAGCCCTTGCACAAAGCTGCGGAGGCCGTCTTTGAGGAGAAAATAGAAGGCAATGGCGAGGGCGATAACGACCGTCGCGCCGATCAGCTTTTCCAACAGCGGAACGTCAGGCGAAATGTAGAGGGTGGTCTTGGTGATGTTGTGGGTGGTGAAATGCGCATGGAAGTCCAACTCGCGCAGGCACATCGCGATCGCTATGGCGACGAGATACCAGCGCTTGAGCAACTCCCGATAGGACATTTCCCGCACAAGCGTCGCCACGACGATCAGGTAAGCGGCGGCCGAGAAGACTTCGATGGGACCGCCCTCGCTGAGGTAGAACTTCCTGATATCTTCGGGAAGAAAGGCGAGCGGCAGGGCGATGAGAAAGACGAGCACCAGCAGCGCAAGGCCCATTTGAATGAAATAGTGGCCCGTGCCGTAACCGATCTTTCTTTCATCCCATGCCATATGTGTCTCGCCCATCTGTCTTGTGCCGGTTCTCTATTAATCGTGATTTCACTCAATTTGAAAGACTGGACCGTTGTCAAGTTGCCGCTTCGTAATGCCCGGCCACCTGCCGGTGCCCTTACGGCGTAAGCGTGGCGAACCTGACGGGGCAAGTGCGGCGTTGGCTGTACTGTCCAGACGTGTCTTGCAGCCATCAGCGAGACGACCCGTTCGCTCACGCCACTGACCAGCCGCCATCGACCAGTACATTCGCGCCAGTGATCATTGACGCGGCGGGCGAGGCCAGGAACACCACCGTGCCGGCGACATCGATCGGATCACCGATGCGGCCGAGCGGGATGTGCCCAAGCACATGGGCATGAAAGTCCGGATCGGCGAGCGAGAGCCGTGTTCCGTCGGTCCAGATGAAGGTCGGCGCGACGCTGTTGACGGTGATCTTGTGCTGCGCCCATTCGGCCGCGAGTCAGCGGGTGAGGTGGTTTATCGCCGCCTTGGTCATGCAGTAGATCGCTTCGCCCTTCAGCGTCACTGTGCCGGCCTGCGAACTGATGTTGATGATGCGTCCGGATTTCTGCTTGATCATCAGCCGTCCGACCGCCTGGGTGGTGAAGAACGTGCCCTTGAGGTTGACGTTCACGGTGAGGTCGAAATCCGCTTCGGTCACGTTCTCCGCGAGGTTTTCAGGCCCGAGCCCGACATTGTTGACGAGAACGTCTATGCGGCCGAAGGCGGCGTGGGCGTCGGCGACCGCTTTTCGCACCGTCGCCAGATCGGTGAGGTCCATCTGTACCGCCAGCGCGCGCCGGCCGATGCGCTCGATCTCGGCGGTGATATCCGCGCCGTCGGCAGCGCTGCGAACGCCAACGATCATGTCGGCGCCAGAGCCGGCGCAGGCGAGCGCGCAAGCGCGCCCGATGCCGCGCGAGGCGCCGGTGACCAGCGCCACCTTGTCAGCCAGATCGAATTTCGGCGTGAACTCGTTTGTCATCTCAACCTCCCTGAGAGTCCTGTCGGGGCGCCGCCCGACAGGGCGGTCTCCTCATCTCTGAACAGTAACTGGGAAGACTATTCGCTCGCGGCGCGAAAGCCAGCCGCAAGAAATTGAGGACGGCGGCCGGTTTCGTTGGCAAAAGGCTGCCGTTCCCTGCTATTCCCCTTCAGATCAAAAGCAGTGGACTTGCGCATGACCAATGTCGCCTTGACCGGGCTTGCCCGCGATCTCGCCAAGCGTGCCGCGGAAGGCCGACCGGTGCGCATCGGCGTCATCGGCTCAGGCGAGATGGGCACCGACCTGGTGACGCAAGGCATGCTGATGCCGGGCATTTCGGTGTGCGCCGTCTCGACCCGCCGCCCGCACACGGCGCGTGATGCCATCCGCATCGCCTATGGCGACGAGGCGATGGCGCGCGAGGCCGATACGCCGTCGAAGCTCAGCGAGGCGATAGAGAGCGGAAAAATAGCCATCACCTCGAATGAGATGCTGGTCACCAATCCGCTGATCGAAATCGTCATCGACGCCACCGGCAAGCCCGGCGTCGCCGCCGATTTCGACCTGATGGCGATGCAGCACGGCAAGCATCTGGTGATGATGAATGTCGAGGCCGACGTCACCATCGGCTGTTATCTGAAGCAGCAGGCCGACCGCCTCGGCGTCGTCTATTCGGTCGGCGCCGGTGACGAGCCGTCGAGTTGCATGGAACTGATCGAGTTCGCCTCCGCGCTCGGCTACACTATCGTCTGCGCCGGCAAGGGCAAGAACAACCCGCTCAACCATGACGCCATCCCTGACGACTATCGCGCGGAAGCGCTGCGCCGCAACATGAACCCGCGCATGCTGGTCGAGTTCGTCGACGGCTCGAAGACCATGGTCGAGATGTGCGCCATCGCCAACGCCACCGGGCTGGTGCCCGACATTGCCGGCATGCACGGTCCCAAGGCCGACCGCGATGAATTGGCCAAGGTGCTCATCCCGCGCGCCGACGGCGGCATCCTGTCGAGGAAGGGCGTCGTCGACTACACCATCGGCAAAGGCGTGGCGCCCGGCGTGTTCGTCATCGTCGAGGCCACGCATCCGCGCATCATCGAGCGCATGGACGATCTGCATATCGGCCATGGACCCTATTACAGCTTCTTCCGGCCCTATCATCTGACCTCGCTGGAAGTGCCGCTCACCGCCGCGCGCATCGCGCTCTATGGCAAGCCGGACATGGTGCCGCTGCCGAGGCCAGTTGCCGAGGTCTGCGCCGTGGCCAAGCGCGATCTGGCGGCGGGAGAGAAATTCGACGCCATCGGCGAGACCTGCTACCGCTCCTGGACGATGACTGTCGAGGAGGCCCGCGCCAACCGCGCCGTGCCGGTCGGCCTGCTCGAAGGCGGCAAGGTGCTGAGGCCGGTCAGCAAGGGCGAGCTGCTGACATCAGCCAATGCCGCGCCCGACCCGACCACCAGGTTGTTCGCCTTGCGCCGGCTGCAGGACGAGATGCTGTACGGCGCGGGGTAGTGCGCAGAATTTCGATCCCGGCGGGACAGCGCGCCCCTCTGTCCTGCCCTCTTTGCCAAAACTTGGGATCTCCCCTTCTTGGGGGGAGATTGGCAGCTTCTGGCGGCCACTCACCACTGCGATGTTGGAGATAGGCGAAAGCCGGCGTGACGTCCGATCTCCCCCCAAGTGGGGGAGATGTCCGGCAGGACAGAGGGGGGCGCGAAGGATCGCTACGGAAGTTTGTTATTGCAACTGATCGTCGACCTTCGCCGCCGGCGACTCGCAAAGCCGCCACTACTTCCCCAACTCGATCGACCGCAGCCGTGCCGCCTCCACCGCTTCGGTGAGCAGTTTTGTCAGCCGGTCCTCGCCCATCAGCACGGCAAGTGCGGCGGCCGTGGTGCCGTTGGGGCTGGTCACCTGCTGGCGCAGCACGCCCGCATCTTCGCCGCTTTCGGCGGCGAGCGAGGCGGCGCCATAGACCGTCTGCACGGCCAGCAGCCTGGCGGTTTTGGCTGGCAATCCGGCCGTCTCGGCAGCCACCGCCAGTGCTTCGATGAAATGGAAGACATAGGCCGGGCCAGACCCTGACACCGCCGTCACCGCGTCCATCAGGCCCTCGTCGTCGATATCTGTCACTTCGCCGCTCGCCGAGAGCAGATCGGCAACGAACCGTTTCGTATCGATGGAAACCAGCCGGTTGGAAAACACCACCATCATGCCCTTGCCGATCGCCGCCGGCGTGTTGGGCATGCAGCGCACGATCGGCGCGCGATCGCCCAGAATGGACTCGAAAGTGGCGACCGGCGTTCCGGCGGCGATGCTGAGGAAGGTGGTGCGGCCATCGTTGAAGCGCTTGTAGGCGGCGGTCACCTCGCGGATCACTTGCGGCTTCACCGCAATGACGGCGAGGGCCGGCACCGCGTCTGCCGGAATGCCGCCGGCATCCGAGGCAGCATTGCAACCCAGCGCTTCAGCGCGCTTGCGCAGATCGGCATTGGGCTCGACCACAAAAACCGCCGCCGGGGGGAGCTTGCCCGATTTCAGCCAGCCGGAGAGCATGGCGTAGCCCATATTGCCGCAGCCGGCGAGAACAAGCCTGATCGTCATGGAAAACCTCCGCTAGAGCATCGGACCCAAAAGTGGGTACCGGTTTTGGGACAATTCGATGCTCAAACAACAAGCATTGGGCCCAAAAGTGGGTACCGGTTTTGGCAAAATCCGATGCTCAAACCAAAAGATGGCTTCCCATAGACGTTCGTGGCGGGGCGGGGAAGCCCTGTTGGGGACGCAGGATCAGGACCGACCACGAACCGCCATCGGCCGCAGCGACACTTGCCTCAGGCCGAACATGCCGAACACGAAGAGCAGCCAGACCGGGTCGGCGCGATGGAAGAAGAAGCTTTCGAGGAAGGCGTTCAGCGCTGCGAACAGCACCACCATCATGAAGAAGTCGCCGAGACAGATGTTCTCCTTGCGCAAGGGAATGCGCATGTAATCGCGCAGCGGCGCGACCAGGAACGTGTAGACCGCCACGCACAGCGCCGGGAGGCCCATCAGCACCGCGATGTCGAGATAGCCGTTATGGCCGTGCACGATGGTTCTGATGTCCCAGGCGCGGTCGAAAGGCTGGTCCTGGTTCAACAGCAGCGGCGTGCCCCAGAAGCTCTCGAAGCCGTAGCCGGTCCACGGCCGCTTCGCCAGCATCTCGCCGGCGAACTCCCAAAGAGTCGTGCGCCCGGTGTAGGTCAGGTCGGGGAAATACAGTGCCGCCAGATGCTTCACCGGCGGCAGGAAGACGATGCCCAGCGTGCCGATCGCTGCGGCGATGATGGCCAGCGCGAACAGGATCGGCGTGCCGAGCCGCATGCCGATCAGGCTCGGCAGCACGACGATCAGGATCGAAAACGGCACCAGTCCGGCCGTCGTCTTGGAACCGGTGTGCAGCATGAAGATCATCGCTGCGCAAAAGATCGATGCGCCCCAGAGCCGCTGTCCGCGCCGGTAGAGGTACAGCCCGGCGAAGCTGAAGCAGGCCATGACGGGCCCGGCGATGTTCTTGTGGGTGAACACGCCGCGCCACAGGCCGGCATGTTCCGGCTCCAGCGACGCGGCGGTGTGCAGCGCCTCGTTTGGAAAGACGATGAGCCCGATATAGGACAGGCCCATGACGACGACGATGGTGAAGATGATGACTTTCGAGAAAGCTTCGGCGTCGCGCGGCAGCGCCAGGATCGTCGCCATCGTCAAAATGCCGATCAGCGTGAAGAAGGCGGCGCGCATGGCAGACGGCGGATCGGTTGCCATCACCACCGAGAACATCAGCAAAGCCAGCATCAGCAGCCAGGACGGGCTGAGCAGCGAGCGCACCACGCGCGGGTCGGCAAAAGCCATGAGCGAGAAGACCGAGATCGCGCCAAGCGAGCCGAAGCCGAGCTGGTTGACGATGTCGCCGCCATCGCCGGTCGTTGCGGCGCCGGCCGGCTGGAACGGACGGAACGACACCAGGATGACGGTGAACAGCAGCGCGGCGACCGCGGTCGCGACACCGTCGCGTGTGAAGGCCGCGCTGAGCGGCGCGCGTTCAGTTCTTCTCAGGCTGCCGGTATTGCTCATTGGCATATCCGAATTCGGCAAGCACGCGGCCGACAGCGACATGGATTGGGTATAAGGCCGTCGCCAACGACCCCGTCCGCGCCAGTCGGGCCGCGCCGCGAAACGGCGAGACGGCAAGCAGCGCCAGGCTCTTCAAGAAAACCCTGGTGCCGGCGAACGGCGTGCCGGCCCGCTTCTTCTTCTCGACCAGTGTCGAGATGACGCCGTTGCGCAGGCTGCGGGCACGGATCCAGTCGGCCTCGATGCGCCGGGCCGGAACTGTTTCATGCACTTGCGCTTCGGCGCACCAGCCAAGCACAAAACCTGTTTGTGCCGCCCGGCTCAGGAAATCGGAATCGCCGCCGCCCATGAAGTTGAATTTCAGGTCGAGGAAGGGCGGCCCCATGGCGGTGAGCACGTTGCGGCCGACCAGCAAATTGCCGGAGGAATACAGCGCGGGTACCCGCCCGGTCTGCCGATAAGGTGGCGCAAAGACCGGGTGCTCGGCCCATCTGGCATGGGCCGCGTCGGCAAACACAGGCATTTGCGGGCCACCGACAATGTCGGCACCGAGCGTCTCGGCCGCCTGGCACATGCGCTCGAGCCACTGCGGATCGGCGATCTCGTCGTCGTCGATGACCAGCAGATGGCTGAAGTCAGGAAAGTGCAGGATAGCCGTCTGCCAGCCGGCATTGTAGGCGCTGCAATTGCCGCGCTCATGCGCGACGATCACCATGCCCGGAATATCGCCGCGCTCGAACAGCGGCAGTGCCGCCTTGGCGCCGGCGCGCGCCTCGTCTTCGTTCTCGATGACGATGATTGCGAAGCGTCTGCCGGTTTCCTGGGCCTTGAGCGATGCCAGCGTCGCCAGCAGTTGCTCGGGCCGTTTGAAGGTCGGCAGCGTAACGACCGCCTCGACGGCAGCGGCGACAAGTCCCGGCGACCGCCCTGCGATCGATACCGAACCGTCCAATGGCAAAGGGATCATCCGTGTCCAGCCCGGGATTGGTGAGTTTGGCTCTCGATAGCATCCGTGATGATAACGTTTCGTTTATCACCTTCGTGGACAAGCCCGCAAATCGGTAACGCCGGGCCACCAATTATCTTCACTTAATCAAGGCTTCACCGCGCTTTGTTAGCTGTATCCGCTTAGGATAGGTGAGATGCATCTGCTGTTCGCCACATCGATCGTGCCCGACGGAGCCCTTGCCTCGGGCTACGAGATCGCCAATGCCGCGATCATCGCCGCGTTGCGGCGCGCCGGCGCGCGGGTCACGGTGATCGGCTTCACCTGGCCGGGCAAGCCTGCGAGCGATCCGCAGAACACCATCGTGCTCGGCGCCGTCGATGTGCGCACCGAAACCGCCTCATCGCTGCAAAAGCTCGCCTGGGTTGCAAGGGCGATGCTCTCCGGCCTCACTTTCGCGTCGGTCAAGCTGCGCGTGGTCAACGCCAGCGAGATCCGCGCCGCCGTCGAACGCGCCGGCCCTTTCGACGGCTACGTCTTGAATTCCGTGCAGTTCGCCGGCGCCTTCGAAAGGCTTTTCGGCGACCGGCCGTCGATCTTCGTCGCCCACAATGTCGAGCATCGTTCGGCGCGTGAGAACGCCGCTGCCGCCGGCGGCCTTTTCCAGCGCCTGCTGTTTCGCCGTGAGGCAAGGCTGCTCAAGACCGTGGAAGAACGGCTCTGCCGTCGGGCACGCTTCGTCTTCACGCTGGCCGAAGAAGATCGCTCAGCGCTCGGCGTCGCCTCCGACGACCGTTCGGCGGTGCTGCCGCTGGTGACCTGCGCCGAGCCGCCGGTGCAAAAAACCCCGCGCCGCATCGACTGCGACGCGGCGCTGATCGGCACCTGGACCTGGCAGCCGAACCGCATCGGCCTCGACTGGTTCCTGGAAAAGGTGGTGCCGCATCTCAGGCCCGATTTCCGGGTCAGGATTGCCGGCGGCATGCCGTCGGGCCTCGCGTCCGCGCATCCCGGCGTCGAATTCGTCGGCCGCGTACCGGACGCGCAGGCTTTCGTGCGCAGCGCCGCCGTCATCCCGCTGATCAGCACCTCCGGCAGCGGCGTGCAGCTCAAGACCATCGAAACCTTCGAGCTCGGCCTGCCTTCCGTCGCCACCAGCCATTCGCTGCGCGGCATCGACCATCGCCCGGTCAATTGCGTGGTGACCGATGATCCCGTCGCCTTCGCCGGCGCCCTTGAAGCAGCAGTGGCCGATGTCGGGGACGTCGACGGCAGCGCTTTCCGCCGCCGGCAGCTGAAGGCGCTCGATGCCGCAATCAGGCTCGGCCTGGACAAGCTCGGGCCCGTCGGCCAGGAGATGTTTGCATGAATGTGCACAACGCCCGCGCCGTTTTCGGGGCCGACAGCTTGAAATCGATCCTGGGCATCTCGGTCCTTGCCATCCGCTGGGACGATGCGGTCGCGCACCTGACCCGGTTGATTGCAGAGCGGCGCTTCACCAAGGTCACCTTTCTCAACGCTCACAACGCCAATGTCGCCTATACGGACCCGGTCGTTGCCGAGGCGCTCGACGATTTTCTCATCCTGCCGGACGGTGTCGGCGTCGATCTGGCGGCGAAACTGCTTTATGGGGCGTCGTTTCCGGACAATCTCAACGGCACCGATTTCATCCCCGCCTTCCTGCAGGCGTCCGCCAGGCCACTGACCGTGGGGCTGCTCGGCGCGACCCGGGTCAACGCCGAGGCGGCGTCAGAGAAGCTGGCAGCGCTCGCGTTGCAGCACCGGTTCGTGGTCATCCATGACGGTTATTTCTCTCCCGCCGAGGAGCCGGCAATCGTCGATCGCATCGCCAGATTGCGGCCGGACGTGCTGCTTGTCGCCATGGGCGTGCCACGCCAGGAATTATGGATCGCGCGCCACATCGACGCGCGCCACTGCACGCTGCCGATCGCCGTCGGCGCGCTGCTCGATTTCCTGAGCGGCACGGTGCCGCGGGCGCCGCTGTGGATGCGTCGGCTCAGGCTCGAATGGCTGTTTCGGTTGTGGATCGAACCGGGCCGTCTCTGGCGCCGCTATGTGGTCGGCAATCCCCTGTTCCTGTGGCGCGTCATCGGCCAGAAATTCTTGCGCAGGCCCGCTCCTGCCAAAACTCGCCCCAAAGCAGGCCCCGGAGTGGGCCCCGGAGCAGATCATTGAACAACCGGTTCGTGCCGAGCCCTGACACGGAGGCCGATTTCCTTCCCCGGGCGCCGACGACGGCGGTCGTGACGGCAAGCTATGCGCCGGATTTGGAGCGCTGCCGCCTGCTGTGCGACACAATCGACCGCTACGTTTCCGGCGTGGCGCACCACTATATTCTTGTCGAGCATCGTGACGTGGCGCTGTTTCGTCAGTTGGAGAACAATCGCCGCACCATCGTCGACGAGCGGGACCTGTTGCCGCGCTGGCTGCATGCCTTCGACGATCCGCTCAGCCTGTTCCGCCGGCGCATCTGGCTCAGCCTGAAGACCAAGCCGCTGCGCGGCTGGCATGTGCAGCAGCTTCGCCGCATCGCGATATCGGCGCACGCCGGCGAAGACGTGCTGGTCTTCTGCGATTCCGACGTGGCGTTCCTAAAACCTTTCGACTGCAGCGCCTTCTGGCGCGATGGCAAGGTGCGGCTGTTCCGCCGCGACGGCGTGCTGTCTGGTGACGGTCATGAGGAGCATCGCATCTGGTCGCGCAATGCCGGTTCGGCGCTTGGCATCGAGCCATCGGAGGTTTCGACCCACGACTACATTTCGACGCTGATTGCCTGGCGCCGCCAAACCGTGACGGCGCTGTGCGCGCGGATCGAGACGATCCATGACCGCAACTGGGTCGAAATCGTCGGTGCGGCGCGCAAATTCTCCGAATGTATGATCTACGGCCGCTATGTCGACGACGTGCTCGATGGCGCCGGCCATTTCCATGGCTCGGAGGCGTTCTGCCGCGTCCACTGGACGGGCGAGGCGCTGTCGGATGACGAGTTCCGCCGTTTCGTCGCCGCCATGGCGCCGCAACAGGTGGCCATCGGCATGCAGTCCTTCATCGGCACCGATGTCGGCCGCATCCGCCGCCTGATCGGGCTCGATTAGTGCTGGGTAAAAGCGCGATCACCTCGACCCGCTTCTGCATGACAATGCCGGGACCGAACCTCCAAAGTATTTGAGCATCCCGGTTGCTCATGGCTCTTCGAGAATCTTGACCGAGACTAGCAATTGCCGCCGCCCTTACACATTCGCTCAAAGTCCAGAGTCTACGCTGATCGTTCCATTCCTTGTGTTTCATTTGTCAGGGCGATCGGCGTGAAAGACTTGCGGGCGATTTCGGGACAGGCGGCCAAGGCTTTGGATTCTGCGCTCATGACTCCTCACAGTAGAGGACTAAGCTCAAAGCCCATTTGATCTGAGCATTGCCCGGGGGGACTCGCTGCAGCGGGTCCAGCAGAGAGGAAGGCCGAGATGCCCAACGCGAATGCGGTTCCAAAAACCGCAATGCAAAGATTTCTCGACGCAGTCGAAAGAGTGGGGAACATGGTTCCTCATCCGGTCGTCATTTTCCTGATCCTGATTGCAATCGTCATCGTCTTGTCGGCGCTCCTGAGCGCCTTTGGCGCCGCGGTGACGTTCGAACGCATCAATGCGGACACGCATGAGGTTGAAACGGCGACCACCGAGATCCGTAGCCTGCTGAGCATTGAAGGCATTCGCTTTCTGTATGCCTCGCTCATTCCCAACTTCATGAGCTTCACTGCGGTCGGGCTGATGATCGCAGCAATGGTCGGCGCCGGCGTGGCGGAGGAATCCGGCCTGGTCACCGCGCTGATCCGAAAGCTCGTAGTCGTGTCACCGGCCTGGGCCCTGACCTATATCCTCGCCTTCGTCGGCATCATCGCCAGCGTTGCCGCCGACGCGGGTTATCTGGTCCTGATTCCGCTGGCCGGTATCGCTTATCTCGCAGTCGGGCGTCACCCGCTTGCCGGTCTCGCCCTGGGTTTTGCCGCTGTGGCAGGTGCCTTTACAGTCAATATGCTCATCAAGCCGCTTGATGCAGTGCTGGTCGAATTCACGAACGATGCGGCGCATCTCGTCGACCCCAACAGATCGATCGGCCTGGCCTCGAATGTCTGGTTCTCCATAGCATCCGTGCTGTTTCTGACAGTGATCATCGCGTTCATCTCCGACCGCATGATCGAACCGCGGCTCGGGGTCTACAAGCCCGAGAAGTCCGGGGATGGAACGGTTCCCGATCAGAGTGCGGGACTGTCCGAAAGAGAATCCCGCGGATTGCGCTATGCCTTATACGGGTTGATCGGCCTGATCGTCGTTTTTTGTTTCCTGACACTGCCGTCTTGGGCGCCGCTGCGAAACCCCGAAACCGGCGAACTGATCGGCAACTCGCCCTTCATGAACGGCCTGATCGCGCTCATCATGCTGATCTTCCTGGTGACCGGCTGGTCGTACGGCATCGGAGCCGGCACGCTGCGCACCTTGACCGAGGTCATCGGCGCGATTGAAAAGTCGATCAAGAACCTGGGCGGGACGATCTTTCTGTTCTTCGTGCTCAGCCAGTTCGTCGCTTACTTTACCTACACCAACATGGGAACGGTGATGGCGTTGAGCCTGTCGGGTGCGCTGCAAGCTGCAAACATAGGCGCACTGCCCCTTCTGCTCGGCTTCATCCTCGTGGTCGCGATCATCGATCTGCTGTTGACTGGAGCAATCGCGAAATGGGCGATTTTCGCTCCGGTCTTCGTACCTTTGCTGATGAAACTAGGCGTCGAGCCGGAAGCTGTTTTGGCTGCTTATCGTGTCGGTGACTCACCGATGAACGCGATAACCCCGCTCAATGCCTATTTTGCTCTCGTAGTTGGATTTGCCCAAAAATACGATAAATCCGCAGGCGTTGGCACGATCGTATCGCTGATGCTTCCCTACGTCCTGTGGATGTACGTCCTGTGGACGGCACTCTTCGCGGGCTGGCAGGCGTTGGACCTCCCATGGGGCTTGTAAAGGCTGATCCAGCACGATGCGAAACAGCACTCAAACCGTGGACGAGGTAAGATGAGCGAAGTTCCGATTCCCATCGATGT
Source organism: Mesorhizobium sp. WSM4829 (assembly GCF_055811475.1). Lineage (NCBI taxonomy): Bacteria > Pseudomonadati > Pseudomonadota > Alphaproteobacteria > Hyphomicrobiales > Phyllobacteriaceae > Mesorhizobium > Mesorhizobium sp. WSM4829. The sequence continues at coordinate 29,887 of NZ_JBVVQJ010000026.1, forward strand.
CGCTGCCGCCGAAGAGCACCTGATGCGGTTCCTTTCGATCGAAGGTGTGACTGGATACGAGGCTAATATCGCGGCGGCTGTCAGTGACGCACTGACGTCCGTTGGCGTACCAGCTTCGGCAATCCGCTTCGATGACGCCAATACCCGCATTGCGTTGCCAACCGAAACTGGCAATCTGATCGTAGATCTGCCTGGGACGCGCAGCGCACCAAGACTGCTTTTCTCCACCCATCTTGACACAGTTCCGCTGTGCGCCGGGGCGAAGCCCCGAAGGGAAGGCGATCGCATCGTCTCCGACGGCACGACAGCACTCGGAGGCGACGCTCGTACCGGTGTGGCGCTTCTGGTTGTGCTTGCCGAAACGCTCATCAGGCACAAGCTACCGCATCCGCCGATCACGCTGCTTTTCACGGTACGGGAAGAGAGCGGGCTTCACGGGGCGCGCGAGTTGAACCCCGCCGATCTCGGTGGCCCGGTCATGTGCATCAATGTCGATGGGCAACTCGCCTCCGATCTGATCATCGGCGCGGTCGGACAGGAAAACTGGGAAGTCGAGATCAAGGGCCGCGCGTCCCACGCTGGCGTGGCGCCCGAAAAGGGCATATCGGCGACGCTGGTAGGAGCGATCGCCTTGACTGAGGCGCGGCAGGCAGGCTGGTTCGGCAAGGTTGTGAAACCCGACGGCCGGGGAACCAGCAATGTCGGCATTTTCGGCGGGAGGGATGGAAAGCCCGCGGGCGATGCAACCAATGTCGTTACCGACTACGCATCCATCAAGGGAGAGGCTCGCAGCCCCGAGGCAGCTTTCGCAACGAAGATCGCCAAGGGTTACGCAGATGCCTTCGGCAAGGCGAAGGGGCAGGTCAGAGATCATGAGGGGCAGACGGCAGAAGTAACGTTCAGCCACCAGACCTCCTACCCTCCTTTCAAACTCGCAGAGGACAGCCCGGTCGTGACGCGGGCCACCAAGGCGTTGAAGATGCTGGGCATCGAAGCCCGCTGTCTCTTCTCCAATGGCGGGCTGGATGCAAATTGGCTCGACAAACATGGCATCCCTACCATCACCATCGGTGCGGGCCAGGCCGAGATCCATACCATCAAGGAATATGTGAACCTTGCCGAATACGAGAAGGGCTGCCGCCTGGGCGTACTTATGGCGACACTGGAAGAGTAGCAGTCATGCCGCGGGTCGGCCGTAGGGCCGGCGAGGAACCAAGCGATTGAGCCCCATAGCGTACACTGCCACCATCATCGCAGCCGTCGTCGTCCTGTTCGTCTGGAACCGGCTGCCAGTCGTCGTTGTCGCGATGGCGACGGCCACCGCGTTGTGGGCAACCGGCGTCCTGACGATTGATCAGGCGCTCGGCGGCTTCGGTGATCCCGCGGTGATCTTCATAGCCTCCCTCTTCATCGTCAGCGCCGGCCTCGACGTGACGGGCGTCACCGCATGGGCCGGGCAACTTCTGATCCGTGGCGCAGGCGAAGAGAGCCGCGCCCGCCTGCTGCTGCTGACGATGAGTATGGTCGCGCTCCTTACGGCGCTGATCAGTGTCAATGGCGCCGTGGCTGCACTCCTGCCAGTGGTGGTCGTCATCGCCGTCCGCCTGAAGCGAAATTCGGCCCAGTTGCTCCTGCCTCTCGTTTTTTCCGCGCATGCCGGCTCAAAGCTGGCTCTGACGGGATCGCCAGTGAACGTGTTGGTGTCGAACGCGGGCAGCGACGCCGGCGTGGGCAGCTTCGGTTTCTTCGAATTCGCGCTTGTAGGCTTGCCGCTGCTGGCAGGAACGATGGCCATCATCATAGTGTTCGGAAAACGGCTGTTGCCCGAACGCAATGGCGCGACCATGCCTGCCGACTTCAGCCGCCATGCGAAGACGCTCGTCGAGCAATACGGCCTTGCCAGCGGCGTCTACCAAATGCGCGTGCGCGCAAGTTCGCCCTTTATCGGCATGCCCGCGTCTGCGATCGAGTTGGGCACCTATCCCGACTTGCAAATCGTCGCCGTTCAGGAGGGTGAAACGGCCAGCCCGCTTCGCAGACCTGTCATCGCCGAGGGGGATCACCTGCTGCTGCGGGGCGACGCCGAGTCGGCCGCTGCGTTCGCTGCCGATAAACACCTCGCATTTAGCGAGTCGGCGGCGCCAGGGCAGGGAGAGGAGACGCTGTTCAACCGCAGCTCGGGCCTCGCCGAGGTGGTGATCCCGCCACGCTCCGGCCTTATTGGCCAGAACGTTTTCCCGGGCATGGTCACCGAGAGCGGCGACCTGATCGTCCTTGCCGTGCAGCGCGCCGGAGCAGAGGTGGTCGCCACCAACGCAACACGAGATGCAGGAGGTATCGTGCTGCAGGCCGGGGACACGATGCTTTTGCAGGGAACGTGGAAAGCTCTCGACCACCGCCTCAAGGATCCGGATGTCCTGGTCGTCAATTCGCCCGAACTGGTGCGTCGTCAGGCGGTGCCGATGGGGCCGGGGGCCCGCCAGGCCGTTGCCATTCTGATCGCGATGGTCGTGCTCCTCGCCACGGGCATCACCCCGCCGGCGGTAGCCGGCCTGCTCGCCGCCGGAGCGATCGTCCTGTCGGGGATCATGAGTGTCGAGCAGTCCTACCGAGCCATCGATTGGACGACCGTGATCCTTGTCGGCGCGATGATGCCGCTGTCCACCGCCATGGTCGAGACGGGCGCCGCGAAACTGATGGCAGAGCATCTGGTGTCGCTGGTCGGCGACGCCGGTCCCATTGCCCTGCTCGCCGGCCTGTTCGTGCTGACTGCCATCATGGGGCAGCTCATCAGCAACACCGCGACCGCTCTCATCGTCATCCCGATCGGCGTTGCAGCCGCGATAACCATGGGTATTTCGCCCCGTCCAGTGCTCATGAGCACCGCCGTGGCGGCGGCCGCAGCATTCCTGACGCCGATCGCAACCCCCACGAACCTGATGGTCATGGGCCCTGGCGGTTACGCTTTCGGTGACTACTGGAAGCTTGGTCTACCGCTGATGCTCTGGTTCTTTGTCGTGGCTGTGTTCATAGTGCCGATGATCTGGAGATTCTGAATTACCATGAATGCCCGCTGGGTTCCGGTACTGCTGGGCATCATCTGCGCAATTCTTCTGCTGGCCGCGCTCTATTTCGCCGACGCGATCATTGCGCCGGTCGCCTGCGCGCTCTTTATCATCGCGATCGTCTGGCCGGTTCAGAAACGGCTGCAGGCACGCCTGCCGCAGCTTCTGGCGCTCGCCATTGTTGTAACGCTGGTCGTGCTGGTCTTCATCGTGTTCGCGTCCGTCGTGGCCTGGGGTTTCGGTCGGATCGGCAGAACCGTCATCGCCGAGACGCCGCGGCTTCAAGCGCTCTACGAACAGGCGACAGCCTGGCTGGAGACGCACGGGATCGCCGTTGCCGGCCTATGGGCGGAGCATTTCAATGTGCGCTGGGTTGTGGCGGCGATGCAGGGCCTGTCAGCACGGCTGAACACGACGATCTCGTTCTGGATCGTGGTACTGATCTACGTGCTGCTCGGCCTGCTCGAGGTCGGCCCGCTGGCGCGCAAAATCCCCAGCATCGTCAGCGGCGAGGCTGCGCGCATCCTGATCGTCGGCGGCGAACGCACGGCCGCCAAGCTGCGCCGGTACCTGGTGATCCGAACGATCATGAGCGTTGCAACGGGTGGCATGATCTACGTGTTTACCCTGGCGCTTGGCCTGCAGCTTGCCACGGAGTGGGGCGTCATCGCCTTCACTTTGAACTTCATCCCCTTCGTCGGCCCGTTCGTCGCGACGCTGCTGCCGACCCTCTACGCGCTGGCCCAGTTCGAATCCCTGTATTCCGCACTTTTCGTCTTTGCCTGCCTCAATCTCATCCAGTTCGCGATCGGCAGTTATGTAGAGCCGCGTTTGGCGGGCAGGGCGTTGGCGCTGTCGCCCTTTCTCGTGCTGTTTTCTGTCTTCCTTTGGATGTTCCTCTGGGGCCTGTTCGGCGCCTTCATCGGGGTCCCGATAGCGATTGCCGTGCTGACCTTCTGCGCCCAGTCTCCGTCAGCCAGATGGCTCGCCCAGTTGTTGGGCGCCCCCGCCGATGAGGTGGGAAGCGCCCAAGGCAGATAGGGAACATGTGGATAGGGACAGTAAGAGCAGCCAGCCCCGGAAATTAACCTTTCACGCGGGCTTGGATTAGACCGAGAACAGTCATCAGAACGACGCCACCGAGCAGGCCCGATACGCCGACCCCGATCAGGACGGCAGGGGTAAGCCCGCCCAGCCCGCGCATGACGGAATCGGCGGCGTTTTCAGCGTGCCCAACCAAGTGGCCAATGCCGGGAATTTGCGCAGCTACGAAGGTCAACGCAAAACCTCCGGCCATGCCGGCCAGAACGGCTGCGATCTTGGTAAGTTCAAGGCTGGGCCACCACCACCGCACAGCGAGTGCCCCCGCCGCGCCGCAGAGCATCTCGACGGCGATGGCTATGACAGTTTCGGTCGGGGACAACAGTCACTTTCTCCAGCACGAGCGGGAGCGGCGATGCCGCCTACGCCGACGGCGCCGAACCGGCTTCTGCGGAATGGCGCTTGAGGGCGTCGCGCAGAACCTGCTCCTTGGTCTCGTCGAGCGAGGACTTGAGGACGATTCCACCGAAGCCCTGGATCTGCTTCAGAACCTTGTCTTCGGTCATCTCCTGGATCAGCAGGAAGAGCGCGGCATTGCCTGGCACGATGCTTGCCGACAGATCTTTCATGAAGGCATCATTGATGCCGACATCGGTCAACGCGCCCCCAAGCGCGCCCGAAGCCGTGCCAACCGCCACGCCTATAAGCGGATTGAGGAATAAAATCCCAATGAGCAATCCCCAGAAGCTGCCGGAGACGGCGCCGGTAGCCGTGGTGTTCATAAGCTGGTTCAGCTTGACCTTTCCCGCCTCGGTCTTGGTGGCGATGACAGCGTCGCCAAGCTTGATCACATATTCCTTCTGTAGACCGAGCAGGGTTTGGCGGACTTCTTCAGCCTTCGCCTCGGTGGGATAAACAATGACGATGAGGGTTGACATGGAGGCTCCTGTCGACGGCAGCCATTAGGGCTGCGTAGGGGGTGCCGTATTTTAGGGCGTCCAGCACCTGAAGAAATCGGCATGGAGTCCTGCTTATGTGCCCCATGTCTCTTTTTCGCAGCGCCGGGGAATCGATTGACTGATGTCAAATCCGTTTCCAGTCTTGCCACAGCCTGAGGCAACTAACTTGGCCTCACGCTTCATCATGCCGGCGTCGCTGGCGAAATCGGGCGATAGGCCGAGGGAACAGGAGCGCTTTGGAGAATATCGTCCGATGTAGGACGAGAGGCACAGTTTTGGAATTCTGGGCCAATGGCAAGGCGGCCAGAAGTCGCTATCGTCAACAACGGAAGCGGAAGCATCCTAAGCTGTAGTCACGGTCCATCTGATGATCTCCGAGCGTTCCTTTCTCCATCAATGACCGCTCAAGCCGAAGCGACCTTGATACACACAAGGACTTGATCATGTCGGACCTATCCAAAAAAGGCCTCGACCGTCGCGATCTGATAATAGCATCCATCGCGACGGTTGGCGCGGCGGCCGCCTTCGCGGCCAACGCTGGTTCTGCAACCGCCCAGGACGTAGCGGCTCCCTCTGCCGACGCCGCATCCGGTGGGTCTCAGGGAACGGTCTATACCGGCGAAGTGATCCAGGGGAAAAAGGTCGTCAGTGCGCTCGACGTCAGCGACCTGGAAGCCGGGCAGAAGCACCTCTTGTACTTTCAGGGCGTGCAGATGCCCACCGGACAGTATTGGTATGTGTCCGTGGCGGTCGCCAAGGGGGCAAAGCCGGGCAAGCGCGTCGTTCTGACCAGCGGTGTGCATGGCGACGAGATGAGTTCCGTGCATACGGTCCTGACCGTGATGAACCAGCTCGTTCCGGCGGAAATGTCGGGCACGGTGATGGCGGTCACGGACATTGCCCGCCCGGCTATGGAAGGCATGCAGCGCAGATGGCCCAATTCTGGCAGGGGCGCCGGCCTGATCGACATGAACCGGGAATGGCCCGGGAACGAGAACGGCTTCACTGCGCCCAGCCGGCACGCCGGGCTCCTGTTTAACCGGCTGCTGCGGCCGAACGCCGACGCGGCGATCGACTTCCATACCGGGACAAGCGGATTCGAAGTCACCGCATTCAATATTGCAAGCATGGATGTGCCCGAGATCCGGTCGATGGTGGAACTCTACCCGGTCGGCCAGATCTTCGACAATCATACATATCCCGGTGTCCTGCATAACGCGTTTATCGACGCGGGTATCCCGTCTTTTTGCCCGGAGGTCGGCGCTGCGCGTGTCCTCGATCTCGAGATGATCCCCCTGTTCGTGGAGGGCACAATGAATGTCCTCAAGCATCACGGCATCCTGGCCGGCCCAATGGGACGGACAGGCAAGGACGTGGGTGTTTTCTTAGGCAACAGCGCGGTTCCGGTCATGGCAACGCAGGGCGGGTTTATCGAGCATCTGGTCAAGCTCAACGACAAGGTTGAAGCCGGACAAAAGGTGGCCATCCAGCGCAACAGCTTCGGCGAAGTGGTCGCGGAATATACAAGCAGCGTTAATGGAGAGATTGCGGGCCAGCGCAGCGAAGTACCGTCCGAGCCTGGCGACCCTTTGGCATTCATCCTTTTCAACAAGGCGGGGCCGGATGGCGGTGAAACTTACCCAGAGTGAGTACGCCACGGCAGCGCCGAGAAAGGCGCCAGTCATGAGCACAGAGTCCTGAACTTTGTCTGGTTGTCCCTAAATTATGGACCGGCACCGTCTTTGCCTTGACAAGGCAGCCGAGGACGAATTGTTCTCGAAGAGCCCGTCGATACGGAGGAAGTCTTATGCGTCGTCTTTTGTTCTCTTGCTTTGGTTTAGCTCTCAGCTTCGTTGTCCCTGCAGCTTCGCCAACGCCCGCCCCTGCAGTCACGATAAACATCAATATCGGCACCAGCCTCAATAATGGCCGTGCCATCACTTGTCGTGATGGCGAGCGAATCTTGCGCAATCGCGGATTCAGAGACATTCGACGTGTCGATTGCCGCGGGCGGTTCTTCGTCTATCGCGCCAGGCGCGGCGCAAGCCGTTTCGAAATTGCAGTGAGCGCGAACAATGGCCGCGTCGTCGATCTGCGTCGCATTAGAAGATAATTGTTTGGGCTATCTTTCCAGGGTCTGGAGGCCGTTAGACTCAAGCCCAAGGACTCGATTGTTGCGCCGGCCTTACAAATTTGCTGTCCGCTAAACGCTGAGGACCAATGGGTTGCGCGCGATCCTGACCAAGCTCGCACATTCATTCCTCGCGACAGGGATACTGGTAGCGACCCTTGCGTTCGCGGCCTCTCTTACGCCCAGCCTTATACCACGATCCTATCTGGTCCAGGGTGTGCTCTCCGGACTTTCAGCTGCTCTCGGATACGGCGTCGGCTTCGTCGCTTGTTCGCTGTGGACCTATCTCGAATTGCCGCAGCTACGGGACCGAACCCTCAAGGCGACGAGAATTGCAGTCGCCGGCACGTGCGTTGTGATTGCCGCTGTCTTCCTTTGGAGAACTCTGGAATGGCAGAATTCGATCCGCGTTTTGATGGATCTCGCTCCGCTGGACACCGCGAGTCCGCTCAAGACAGGGATTGTCGCTGTCGTCGTATTTGCGACACTCATGTTGTTGGCACACCTTTTCAGGCACACCTTCCTGGTGTTCTCCGGCTGGCTTTGGCGCTTCGTCCCGAGGCGGGTCTCCCATCTTGTCGGCGGCCTGCTGGCGGTCGCGCTGTTCTGGTCGGTCGTCGAGGGACTGGTCTTCAGACTGACGCTTCGAATCCTGGATTCTTCGTTCCAGGAGATGGATGCTCTCATTGAAGATGACCTCAGCAGGCCCGCGCAATCGATCAAGACGGGAAGCGCGGCTTCTTTGCTGTCATGGGAAGAACTCGGCAGGCAGGGCCGCAGGTTTGTCAGTTCCGGTCCAACAGCGGCAGAGATAACCACTTTCTTCGGGGAAGGGGCTGTGGACCCTATTCGGGTGTATGTCGGAATGAGTTCGGCCGACACTGCGTATGAACGCGCGAAGCTGGCCTTGCAGGAATTGAAACGTACCGGCGCGTTCGAGAGATCCATACTGATCATCATCGTGCCGACTGGTACCGGCATGATTGATCCGGCTGCGCTGGACCCGGTTGAATATCTTCACAGGGGCAATGTCGCGAGCGTCGCAATGCAATACTCTTACCTCGCCAGCTGGCTATCCCTCCTGGTCGAGCCGGACTACGGTGCGGAGGCCGGCGACGCGCTGTTCCAAGAGGTCTACACCTACTGGTCTTCGCTTCCACGCGACGCCCGCCCGAAACTCTACTTGCACGGCCTAAGCCTCGGGGCGATGAACTCTGAACAGTCGGCGAACCTTTACGATGTCGTCGCAGATCCGTTTCAAGGCGCCTTGTGGAGCGGGCCACCTTTCGCAAGCCGCACCTGGCGATCCGTTACCGACGGCCGCAATTCCGGATCGCCCGAATGGCTCCCCCGCTTTCGCAACAGCTCGATCTTCCGGTTCACCAATCAGAACGATGCCTTGGACATTCCAGACGCGGAGTGGGGACCGATCCGGATAGTCTACCTTCAATACGCCAGCGATCCGATAACCTTCTTCGACGTCGCCACGCTTTATCGAGAACCCGATTGGATGAAAGAGCCGCGCGGACCCGACGTATCGGAAGAGGTTCGCTGGTATCCGCTTATCACGATGCTGCAACTGACGGTCGATATGGCAATAGCGACGACGTCGCCAATGGGCTACGGCCATGTCTTTGCACCGCAGCACTATATCGATGCGTGGCTGGCCGTAACCGATCCGCCGAGCATTACACCTGAAGACGTTGCTCGGCTGAAGGTCCTTTTCATCACGCGTGGGGCGACGCCTGTCAGCGGATAAATCTCAGTTTTGTCATTGTTATAAGTAGGAGAAACGCCGTGAAGCTGCTGTCAGCCCTTGTTGCCGCAGCCATATGCTGCCTAGCGTCGCATGGCGCGTATGCTACGGATGTGAAACTGTCCGGCAGCGCCTTCTACCGGGAGCGGATTGCGCTACCCTCAGATGCCACTCTCCTTGTGGAATTCATAGATTTGGCCAAGCCAGAAACCGCCCTGGCCGCAACTGCGGTGGCGCCGGCCGGACAAGTTCCCATTGCCTTTGGCCTGGTTGTCGATTCAAGCAAACTCTCGAGCGGAGAGGCCTATGCGATACAGGCCCGCATTGAGGTCGGCGGCTCCGCCTGGTTCGCCAGTGCCGAGCCGACCCAGGTCGACCTGGCGAGAGCGGGAGAATTGTTTTCAATCCTCCTCGTTCAGGCGGGCAGTAACAACGCAGAGGAGGCTTCCGGCGTCTCGCTGGCAGGTACCGAATGGAGGGTTTTAGAGCTGGACGGCAAGAGCGCCGATCCGAACGTGACGTCGACGCTTATTTTTGATGCTGATGGCGCGGTGAGCGGCAATGGTGGCTGCAACGCTTTTCGCGGCAACGTCAACATGGAAGGTACGACAATGAAATTTGGCCAGCTGGCATCGACAATGATGGCCTGCGAGGATGCCAAGTCCGTTCAAGAGGCGGTCTTCCACGCAGCGCTTTCGCAAACTGCGGCGTATTCGGTACAGGATGGAAATCTGATGCTCGTCGATGCTGCAGGTAAGACCCTCGCTCGCCTGGGAGCGCCGTGAGGCGGCTAAGCTGACATTAGCGCGGACTTGTCCCGCCGTGCTCGGTCCGGTCAGGTTCCATCGACAGTGCGGAGTAGCTGGTAAAGCGTTTGCGGCCCTTCGTGTCGTGCCTGGCATTGCTGCGCCACGACGAAGCCATCACTCGCCCAACCTATATCCCGTGCTTCCTTCGGTGAAATGCCGAATTCGTGCCTGAACGTTCGACTGTAACTGGAAGCATCGACGAAGCCCCATTGCTCGGCGATCCGGGATATGGACCGCGTATCGCCAATGTCGGAGAGCGCGTCCCGCGTTCGCAGTAGCCGCTGCTTGCGAATGTAAGAAGCTACTCCCCCGAGCGGCTCGAAAATTCGGTATAGCCGGGAGCGGGACACGCCAAGTTCCGCGCACAGCGTTTGGGACGTCAGTTGGCGATCCACAAGTCTGCCGTCAATCATCCGTCGCGCTCGGCCTAGAAATGTCGCGTCGATTGGGGTTTGTGCTTCTCTCAAGCGATCCTGGGAGGGCGCGAGACATACGGCCACAAGGCTTCGTGTTGCCTCGACGACGTATGGTATCTCCGGCGACTGCAAATCCGCCAGCGACCGGTTGAGAAGAAGCAGGTAGTCTGCCAGCAGCTTACCGAGCCCTCCTTCGAACTTGGCATCCAACATTCGATGGAGCCCGGCAGTCGAGGTAAACAGATCGTTTGGGATGAAGAGCGTAAGGACCCCGTCGTGATTGATTTGTCTATCGAACGGGCTGGCCAGGCAGTGCAGCTCAGGCACAGCTTTCTCGCCTTTATGCCACTCATCCGGCAAGCAAAACGGCAGGGTGACATACCAATGGTCAAGAACGGCATTTTTCAGATGCTTCTGGCGATGAGCATGATTTTCGCCTGGAAGCTCAGTTCGCATAAAAGCGAGTCTATCCAGGTTCCACACCGTTTGGCGGGCCGGAAAGGATTGAGGACAATCCCGCACGGCTGATAAGTCCATCACGCCTCGATTGGCGAAACGGAAAGCCGGAAATTGCTCGTGAGGTTGATAGCCAAAGGTTGAAAAATCAAGAGAATGCGTAAATTTCGCATTCTTACTTTTGTGCTCTTCGAGCGATTGGAGCGCGGAGTCTTGATACATTAGATGACTCTAAATTACCGTTGCTCCGCGTAATGTCCAAACAAACATCACCTTCTTTGTACCATATCGTACCACGCACAAGCCTCAAAGACAAAATTGACAGAGCGTGTGAGCAATTGTCCTTGAATTGGGCCTGATGGCTCGATGCTTGCGAAACGGCCAATCTTCTGAAAAAAACGAATCTAGCAGTTTCGGCGTCGGAAAATGCTGCAGGGATTCATGCGAAAGCTTTTCATGCGTGATCTGCACGGAGCGCGGAGGTCGCGCAATGCCGGTTCGGCGCTTGGCATCGAGCCATCGGAGGTTTCGACCCACGACTACATTTCGACGCTGATTGCCTGGCGCCGCCAAACGGTGACGGCGCTGTGCGCGCGGATCGAGAAGATCCATGGCCGCGACTGGGTCGAAATCGTCGGTGCGGCGCGCAAATTCTCCGAATGCATGATCTACGGCCGCTATGTCGACGAAGTGCTCGATGGCGCCGGCCATTTCCATGGCTCGGAGGAGTTCTGCCACGTCCACTGGACGGGCGAGGCGCTGTCGGATGACGAGTTCCGCCGTTTCGTCGCCGCCATGGCGCCGCAACAGGTGGCCATCGGCATGCAGTCGTTTATCGGCACCGATGTCGGCCGCATCCGCCGCCTAATCGGGCTCGATTAGTTCGAGGATAAAAACTCATCGCCCTTTAACGACCGGGCTTAGGCCCCCGACCTTCCTGGCAGGAGGTCATGAAAAGGTGGGAAGTCGCCTGTTACTGGCGGAAGCGCAGGTTCCGTCGCGTGAGCTCGTTGACCGAGGTGCAGCCCATCAGCTTCATGCCCCGCTCAATCTCGATGTGCATCAATTCCAGCGCGCGTTCGACGCCGGCCTGCCCGGCGGCCGCCAGTGGGAAAAGGTAGTAGCGGCCCAATCCGACGGCCTTTGCGCCCAGCGACAGGGCCTTGAGCACGTGGGTGCCGCGCTGCACGCCACCATCCATCATCACATCGATTCTGTCGCCCACCGCATCGACGATCTCGGCAAGCTGGTCGAACGCGGTACGCGAGCCATCGAGTTGGCGACCGCCGTGATTGGATAGGACAATTCCGGTGCAACCAATCTCGACCGCACGCCTGGCATCCTCGACCGACATGATGCCTTTTAGGCAGAACTGTCCGCCCCAGTGCTGCACCATCTCGGCAACGTCGCCCCACGACATGGAGGGGTCCAACATCTCCGTGAAGTAGCGGCTGATCGACATCGCGCCGCCGCCCATGTCGACATGGCCATCGAGCTGTGGCAGCCGGAACCGCTCATGCATATAGTAGTTGATCGCCCATGATGGTTTGACCGCGAACTGCGCGATGCCAGCGAGATTGAGCTTGAAGGGGATGGCGAACCCCGTTCGCTTGTCACGCTCGCGGTTGCCGCCGGTGAAACGGCCTTCACCTGTAAACCACGCGTGATCATTTGTGGCGTCCCATCGCCAGCGACTACTGCCAACGAATCGAAGTGTCCATCCCATCTCGGCAGCGACGGCAGCCAGCTGATGGACCTAGACCGACTTCGCCGGCCTGCGCATCGCCGAGTAGGTGAGCAGCGCCGAGGCGAGATAGAGCAGCAGGAAGACGACGTTGAGCGACAGCACCAGATCGGGTGTGTCCAGGATATGGGTCAGCACATAGGTCAGCAGCACCGCCTTCAGCCCGGCAAGCAGCGCCAGGTTGATCGCCCGCACCAGTGTCTGGCCGCGCGCGAACAGAAGCTCGGCCTGGTATTCGACGAGATTGCGCAGGCCCGGCACGCAGATCGCCAGCGCCACCAAAGGGGCGGCCTCCGCAACATTCCTGCCGAGCGCGTTGGGGAAGAAATGCAGCACGATGCCGAGTGCCGCCAGCGCCAGCGTCGAGACCGCGAACACGCCGCCTTCGATACCGCTCCTGACCGAAAGGCGCGACAAAAGTTCCGGCGCCCGCATCATGCGCTGAACCAGCATCATCGAGAAGGTGCGGATCGGGATCGCCGTCAGGTCGACCAGCCGCATGATGATGGCATAGATGCCGGCGAGGTGCGGACCGCCGATCGCCAGCACCAGCAGCTTGTCGAATTCCATCTGCAGGTAGAACAGCACCTCTGCGCCGGCCACGTAGATGGAATCGGCGAGCCGCCGCAGATAGAGCGCCAGCCGCAGCCGCAGCCGCTGTCGCGGATAGAAAAATCCGAAGGCGATGAGCAGCGAGGCGGCGTTGGCGCCGATGTAATACCAGGACCAGGCTCCTATGGTCGGCTGCGCCGCGAACATGAACAGCACGGCGCCGAGCGCCCGCAAGGCCGTCGCCAGGATCGTCAGCAGGGCGGCGCGGCCGAATTTGCCGAGCCCGTTGTTGACGATCAGCGCCACCTCGACCGGCCGCCACAGCAACGCCTCGGCAAACACGATCGCCGCAAAGACCGACAGCGGCACGGTGCCGGCAAAGAAGACCAGGTAGACGCCGTAGGAGGCGGCCGCCAGCAACGGCAGCGATATCGCGCCAAGCAGCAGGAAGCCTGCCGTGAAGGTGCCGATCAGATTGGGGCGGATGGTGGCGGTTCGGTAAAGCGCCGAGATGAAGCCGAAGGCCAGGATGCGCGACAGCATCACGCCGGCCGCCGAAGCGGTGGCAAACATGCCGAACTCGGCGATCGACAGCGTGTTGGCCAGCGCGATGAAATAGGCGAGTGAAAACACCAGCCGCCCGCCCGCGCCACTGATCGCCGAAAGATAGTCGCGAACCAGCCGCCGTCGCTCGGCGACGAAAGCGCGGATCCGGGCGAGAGGCCGTTTTTGCGGGATGTTGCCAGCCTGAGTCATGTGTCGAGACAGCATAGGCCGGAAAGTTTAACGCGCGGTTCTGGGCGCTGTCGATGCTTTCAGGAAGGGCACAACCCTAGAGGGAAACCGTGTCTTCAAGGCTGGGAAATTAACCTTTTGTTTCCTATACTTGTTTAGCGTGGTTTAACGAATGGCTGACCGCGCGTCCAAGCCGCAAAGGGCAAGCTCCACGACAATGGTCGACAGGCAAAACCGTGAAGATTGGAAGCGCGAGCGCTCGTTGCTGGCGCTCGGCCAGGCGTTGCGCGGCGAAGAAGAACCATCGCTGGTTGCGATCGGGGACCGGGCAGACCCGTCATGGCGCGACGATGCCGCAACGCGCCATCGTCTCGCGCGCTTACGCCGCGAGGGGCGAGCGCATCCGGACCTCTCGGCAGCCCCGGAGCCCACGGCGACCCCGGAACGCTGGGTGACTCCGGAGTTACCGGCAAACGATGAAACAAGCCGGTTTCAAGCCGAGGATGCATCGGCTTCGGCGGCGCGGATGCCACCTGAGAGTGACGAGCCCGTTGAAGCGGACCATGCGGAAGCCGCGTTCGATCCTCCATACGCCATGCCGCGGAAGGAGCCGGTTGCTGCCGCTGTTTCCGAGGACCGCCGTTCCGATGCCGATTCTCGGTACGCCGCGTTCGAGCCTCGATACGCCGCGTTCGAGCCTCGATACGCCGCACCCGAACCCGGATATGCAGATGACGAGCGGCGGTCTTCCCATCAGGATGACGACAGACAAGAATGGAAGCCGTTGATCGATCCGATGCAGGTCGTCCGCGGCATTGCCCGCTCGAAGCTGCTGATCGTCGCCATGACGATACTGGGCGCCACGCTTGGCGTCGCCATCGCGCTGTCGACGCCGAAGAAATACGAAGCCACCGCAGAGCTGATCGTCGACCCGCGCGACCTGAAGCTCACCGACCGCGACCTCACGCAATCCGTGGTTGCGTCCGACGCGACGCTGGCCATCGTCGAGAACCAGGTTCGCGTGCTCACCTCCGGCACCGTTCTCAACAAGGTCGTCGACAAGCTCAATCTCGTCAATGATCCGGAGTTCAACGGGCAAGGTTCCGATGGGCTGGGGATGATGACGGTCATCCGGTCGATCCTGTCGCGCAATGACGGGCCGGCTGCCGGTGAAGGTCGCCGCCGTGCGCTGGCCGTCGCCAATCTGGCCGAGAGCCTTGCGGTCGAGCGCGGCGGCAAGACCTTTGTCATCTCCGTCAGCGCCACCACGCAAAATGGCGAGAAGTCGGCGCTGATCGCCAACACGATGACGGATGTTTTTCTGCAGACCTTCGGTCAGATCCAGTCCGACACCGCTGGCCGCGCGACCAACGAGCTGACGGGCAGGCTCGACGAGCTGCGCAAGGGCGTCGAAGTGGCCGAGCGCAAGGTCGAGGATTTCAGGGCCGCGCACGACCTCGTCGACGCGCAAGGCCATTTGATCAGCGACGACGAGATGCTCAAGCTCAACCAGCAGCTGGCCATCGCCCGCGCGCGCACGCTGGAACTTAACGCCCGCGCGGCGTCGGCGCGCTCGATCGACGTGAATTCGGTTCTGAGCGGCACCTTGCCGGAGGAGATCAACTCCAACACCATGAGCGAGCTGCGCTCGCAATATGCGACGCTCAAGCAGGAGACCGACCGCGCCGCGATCCGGCTCGGGCCGCGCCATCCCGAGCTCCAGGCGCTCAATGCCCAGCTTGCCGGATCGCGCGAGCGTATCGCCGGGGAACTGCGCCGCATCGCCTCGTCGCTGCAGGTCGACCTCAGGCGCGCCGTGCAGCTAGAACAGGATCTGGCCTCCCGACTGGCGCAGTTGAAGGTCCGCAGCGGCGACGTCAACAGCGACCTGGTCACGCTGCGCGAACTGGAGCGCGAGGCCGCCGCCAAACGCTCCGTCTATGAACAATATCTTCTCCGCGCCAGGGAGACCGGCGAGCAGAAGGACATCAACACCGCCAACATCAACGTGATCTCCAAGGCCTTCGCCCCGCTCGAGCCGAACGGACCGTCGCGCGCCATGACGGTGCTTGCCGGCCTGCTGGCAGGGCTTGCTTCCGGTGTCGGCCTCGGCGCCATGCGCGGCGCCTATGCGAGCCTGCGCGAAACCGCCGATTCGCGGCCGCGCCGCAAGGCAGAGGAGCGCCGGACACCCATTGAAGACAAAGCATACCAGACGCCCGTTCCGCCCCATGCCGGACAAGTGCCTCATCCGCAGCAGCAGTATCCGCGAGCCTCGTCGGACGAGGCAGATCAGGCTTTGATAGCTGCTGAACAGCAAGCCTCCATCGAGGAAATCCGAGCCAGCTTGCGCGAATTCCGCGAAGCGGTTCGAGAACTCACCGAAAGCCGATCGCGGCGCTATTTCTGAGCGCCGAATAGAATAAAAGCCATCGGTTTCGAGTTAGCGGCATAAGACGGCGCTTTGACGGGATTGCCCGGTCGGATTTTCGTGAGAATGCCGCCCGAAGCAGAACGATGTTGAGGGTGGTTGATGGCCGAGTTGATTGACGGAAAAAGCGTTGCCGAAGGCGTGGTGCGGCGCGTCAAGGCCCTGACGATCGAACTGATGGAAAAGGGCGCGCACAAGCCCGGTCTCGCAGTGGTCATCGTCGGTGAGGATCCGGCGAGCCAGGTTTACGTCGCCTCCAAATCCCGCACCGCCAAGGAATGCGGCTTTCATTCGGTCCAGCACACGCTGCCGGCCGAGATGTCCGAACTGGAACTGCTTGCTATCATCGGCGAACTCAACGCCGATCCCGGCATCAACGGCATCCTGGTGCAGCTTCCGCTGCCTGGCCATATCGATGCTGGCAAGGTCATCCAGGCAATAGCGCCGCAAAAGGATGTCGACGGCTTCCACTTCATCAATGTCGGCAAGCTCGGCACCGGCGAACTGGAGACGGCGTTCGTGCCTTGCACGCCGGCCGGCTCGATGCTGCTCATCGAGCGTGTGCGCGGCAAGGATCTTTCCGGGCTCAATGCGGTGGTCGTCGGCCGCTCCAATATTGTCGGCAAGCCGATGGCCAATCTTCTGCTTGCCGCCAACTGCACCGTCACCATCGCGCACAGCCGCACGAAGGACCTGGCTGCACTGGCGCGCACCGCCGACATTCTCGTTGCCGCTGTCGGCAGACCTGAAATGGTCAGGGGTGACTGGATCAAACCGGGCGCCACCGTCATCGACGTCGGCATCAACCGCATCGCGGCGCCAGAAAAGGGCGAAGGCAAGACCCGTCTCGTCGGTGACGTCGCCTATGCGGAAGCGGCCGAGACGGCCGGCGCCATCACGCCAGTGCCCGGCGGCGTCGGACCGATGACCATTGCCATGCTGATGGCCAACACGCTAGCTTCCGCCTATCTCGCGGCCGGATTGAAACGGCCGTCTTTCTGAACCTGGAAAGCCCAAAGCTTTGCCGAACCTCACTGTTCCCCCAGAGCGGCCGGTCACCAATGATCCCATTCACGGCGGCCGGCAGTTCGGCTTCCTGCTGGTCGACAAGTTTTCCATGTTCTCGCTGGCCGCCGCAATCGACACGTTCCGGTCGGCGAACCGGCTGCTCGGCCACGACTTCTATGGCTGGACGACGGTGTCGGCCGACGGCGATGCCGTCATGGCCTCCAACGGCCTGCCGCTCAAGATCGACTACGCTGTCGCCGATCTGCCGCCGGTCGATATTCTTTTCGTCTCGGTCGGGCTGACCACCGAGTTTCCCGGCAAGAGCAAGGTGCTGGCGGCGCTGCGCAGCTGGGGCCGGCGCGGCAACGCGCTCGGCGCACTGTCGGTCGGCTCCTATCTGCTCGCCGAGGCAGGCCAGCTCGAAGGCTATCGCTGCACCATCCACTGGGAAAACCGCGCCGGCTTCGTCGAACGGTTTCCCGACATCAACTGCACCGGCAATGTCTTCGAGATCGACCGCAAGCGTTACACCTGCGCCGGCGGCACCACCTCCATCGACCTGATGCTGGAGATCGTGCGCGGCGATTTCGGCTCGAGCCTCGCCAACGGCGTCGCCAACCAGTTCCAGCACGAGCGCATCCGCTCCGCCGGCGACCGCCAGCGCGTCGGCCCCGAGCGAGACCTGACCGGCAAATCGGAGAAGCTGCGGCGCATCGTCGAGCTGATGGCCGATCATCTCGACGAGCCGCTGTCGGCGGTGCAGCTCGCCAAGTCGGCGGGCCTGTCGGTGCGCCAGGTCGAGCGGCTGTTCCTGCGTCACCTCAGTGTGACGCCCGGCCGCTATTACATGCGGCTCAGGCTTGAGCGGGCGCGCGAATTGCTGCGCCAGACCAACATGCCGATCCTCGACGTGGCGATCGCCACCGGCTTCACCTCGCACTCCTATTTTGCCCAGAGCTACCGGCTGCAGTTTGGCCGGCCGCCTTCCGAAGAGCGGCGCACGACATATTGAGAGGTTTGGCGCAGTCAGGCCCGCCACGTGCCCCGGCGCCCGGGCTTGTATCCTGACGCGGCGTCAAATAGCTTCCCCCGGCTGGGACGGACTGGCGGGCATGGACTGGCTGGCAGAAGCTGACTGGCTGCGACGAACTGGCGGCCGCTGACTGGGGGGAGATTTCATGGCGGGACTTGCACGGAGCATCGTTGCGGCGGCGCTCCTGTTGTGGATGACGACGCTCGGCCTTGCCGCCGACCGTGTCGTCATCGTTCTCGACGCCTCCGGTTCGATGTGGGCGCAGATCGACGGCAAGCCGAAGCTCGAAATCGCCCGCGAATCGCTGCGAACGGTGCTGCAATCGGTCCCCGCCGACAAGGAAATCGGCTTCATGGCCTATGGCCATCGCGAGAAGGGCAGTTGCGAGGACATCGAGCTCATCGTGCCGCCGCAGGCCGGCTCGGCAGGTGCTGTTTCCACTGCCGCCGACAGCCTGAAATTCATCGGCAAGACGCCGCTGACATCAGCCGTCAGGCAGGCGGCCGAGGCGCTGAAATACACCGAGGACAGGGCCACCGTCATCCTGATCACCGACGGACTCGAGACCTGCAAAGGCGACCCCTGCGCGCTCGGCAGGGAACTGAGGGCTGCCGGCGTCGACTTCACCGTAAACGTCGTCGGCTTCGGCCTGACCGCGGACGAGGGCAGGCAGGTTGCTTGCCTCGCCGACAACACCGGCGGCAAATACATCCAGGCCTCCGACGAGAAGGCGCTGCAGGACGCGCTGGTCGATACCATCGCCGCCGCACCTGCACCTGCGCCCGAACCAGCGCCGGCGCCGGTCGCCGCGCCGGAAAAACCGGAGTTCAACTTCATGCCCGCCGTGGTGCTCGCCGATGGCGGCAATCCCGTCACCGACGGCAATTCCTGGGAGATATTCAAGGCAAAGTCCGACGGCACGCGCGGCGATTACGTCGCCACCGAATACGGAGCTTATAAAGGCAGTCTGGAGCCGGGCGATTACGCAGTCGTGGCGCGCCATGGCGAGGCCAGGATCGAACAGAAGATCACGGTCGAGGCGGGCCAGGTCTACAAACCCCTCTTCGTGCTCGATGCCGGCACGCTCATCATTCATCCGCGGTCAAGCGAGGGAGCGGATGTGGCCGATGGTGCGGCTGTCGTGATCGCCTTTCCGGGCGTTGAAATGCCTGCGACCTATTATGGCGACACCAAGGTGGTGTTGCCGGCCGGCGATCAGAAAGTCACGGTCAGGATCGGGCAGGGCGAGGTTACCGAAACCATCCCGCTCACTGCCGGCAAGGTCGTCGACAAGGATATCGTCGTTGGCGTCGGCCGTGTCGTTGCCAACGCCTACTACATTGCCGGCGGCGACAAGGCCGACGGCTCGGGCATTGGCTTCAAGGTGTTCAAGGCAAAAAAGAAGATCGACGGAACGAGGCAAGAGGTGGCTTATGCCTATGGCCCCGACAGCAAGTTCGATCTGCCGCCCGACGACTATGTGCTGACGGCGACGGTCGACCTTGCCGTCGTCGAGCAGCCGTTCAGCGTCAAGGCCGGTGAGCACCAGGATCTGAAGATCGCCATCAATGCCGGCGTGCTGGCGATCACCGCGCCAGGGGCTTCGAAGATCGAGATTTTCGATCCGAAGAAGGACATCAACGGCAAGCGCAAGTCGCTCGGCTACGCCTATGACGAGAAATATCAGGCGGCGCTGCCGGCCGGCGACTACGCGGTCGTCTCCGAAAAGTTGGACAACAGCTCGAAGGAAAGCACGGTGACCATCACAGCCGGCGAGCGAGCCGAACTGACGGTGCAGTAGGGACATTCGACGTCTGAAAAAGGGTGGCCGCGAAGACCCGCCCCTAACCCATACGTGGACACGCCGTCTGGCGCCAGACTCGCGATTTGTCGCGTAATTCCTGATATCCGCGAGGTACAGCTCCCACATTGTGATGGTCAGCGGGCAAAAAAGGCTTTCGAAAAATTCGTTTTTAAACGAATATCGCCTATATGTTCGATGTACGACACTACATCACGCGTGACGGCGAAGACCTGATTGCCGGCTGGCTGCGCAAGCTTCGCGACGTACAAGCCAAAGCGGCGATCATCCGACGATTGAACCGGCTTGAGCAAGGCAACTTCGGTGACTTCAAGCCGCTTCGCGAGGGCACACGAACTGCGCATCGATGTCGACCCTGGCTACCGGGTTTACTACGTCCGATCGGGCAAGACGGTGATCCTGCTCTTGTGCGGCGGCACCAAACGAACACAGGACGCCGACATTGACCGGGCGTGTGACTATTGGCGCGACTGGCAAAACCGTATGTTTGAAGGAGCAATGACGATGAAAGACCGCAGTCATGACGACGCAATGGCCGATCTGTTCCGGGACGATCCGGCGACGGCCGCTGCCACGCTCGACGCGATCCTTGCGGATGGCGATCAGGGCGAACTGCTGGTGACGCTCCGGCAAATGACCAAGGCGTTCGGCGGCATGCCCGTCGTCGCCAAGTCGGCCGAGCTGAACCCCACGCAACTCTACCGTACCCTTTCGGAGAAGGGGAACCCAGAGCTGCGCAGCCTGAATGCCGTCCTTCGCACGATGGGCCTGCGCTTGGCGGTGCAGCCACTCGGCAAATCCGTGCCGCACGTCTGACGTTAGAAAGGGCGTCGCAGGACATCCGGTTTTGCGACGTGGCAAATATCAGTCGCGAAACCGATTCAAAACTCGGGAATTTTGCGACAAGAACCGGGTAACGACCCCACAAGAAAAAATTTCTGGCATGTGTCGGGGCGCTTGGCTGTCGTTCGTCTTGAATACCTGACGCGACGGGGGGATTTTGCAGCATGGCGAAAATCGTATTCGGAATGAACCAGTCCCTCGACGGCTATGTCGACCACCAGGAATTGCCTGCGCCAAGTCCCGCGCTCTTTCGTCACTGGATAGAGCACGTCCGCGACCTGACCGGCAGTGTGTACGGTCGCCGCATGTACGAGGCCATGCGCTATTGGGACGAAGACCGTCCTGAGTGGAGTGCGGAGCAACACGAGTTCGCGGCGGCGTGGCGGCGCCAGCCGAAATGGGTTGTATCGCGCTCGTTGAAGTCGATCGGTCCCAATGCCACGCTTATCGCGGATGACGTCGAGGTAGTGATACGCAGGCTAAAGGCCAAGCTAACAGCAGAGATTTCCGCTTCCGGACCAGAGTTGGCGCAAAGCCTGACCGAAATGGGTCTGATCGACGAATACCGCCTCTACCTTCACCCCGTGGTGCTTGGTCGCGGCAAGCCCTTCTTCGCCGGCTCTCGGCCACCGCTCCGCCTTGTGGCCAGCGAGCGAATCGGCGGGGAAGTCATCAGGTTGACCTACGTTCCTGCCTGACTACAGATCAGCCGATGAGAAGGCGATGCATCGAAATCCCCCTTTCGGTTCAGCCTAGACGACGGCTGCGGGTGGGGAGATCGCCATTCGGCGGGGATCGGCCGAACGGTTTAGGAGCGCCATTTGCCGACCTTCATTGCGTTTCTCCAAACCTGCCGTTCGCGACCCTAAGCGGAAGCTCGTTCGCCCCGGCCGAATTCACGCCCATGACCCGAAGCTGCCTTCCATCATTGCGGGTTTTTTCAGAATCTCCCGTTCGGGTTGGCCGAGGCCTCAGGCAGGATTCGAAGTGTCGCGGCCAAACGGGCGCCATTCAGACATTCCGTACCATCATTGTTCAAGGGGCCTGGTATCCTGCAGCGTCTGCGAACTCTGCCACAGCCAGATTGCGAGCGAGCCTGAACGCCCGCGGACCTGTGCTTCCACAGGTCCTCTTAGAGCACCAGATTTGAACAACTCGCAGTCGCGGCCGGCGACTTGCAGCATTTCGTCGCTCACTGCGACTTCGGCATTTTGGCCGGCCGCGATCTCCATCAAGCGACTGGCGACGTTAACCGTATCACCCGTAGTCGCGATGTGCTGACGGCCTTTGCCACCGAGTCTCGACGCAACGATTGTTCCGTAATGCGCTCCGATCTTGAAGCCGAGCCTGGATGCAGTTGATGCGGGCAACGAGACGAGCCAGTTGTTGGTACGGCTGGAGAGCGCTGCGCAGCAGCGGGCAGCATTGAAGGCATCATCTGTCGCTGCTTCCGGTAGCCCGAACAGGATCATGGCTCCGTCACCCATGAAATTCGTGACAACGCCACCGCAGCTTGTCACCTCTTCGTCGACCAACGCATGGAACGTGTTCAAAAGTTCGCGTGTGGCGTTCGGCCCCAATGTTTCGCTCAGTCCGGTGAAACCGGACAGGTCGATGAATATGATGGCGGCGTCCCTCCGGAGAGGTTCCAGGAGAAAGTCGCCATGCTTCGCGAGCCACGCCTCAAAGCCCGGGGCCTGAACTCGTTGAAGCAATTCGCTCTGCGTGGCGAAATACTGGGCCTGGTTCCGGCCCAACCAAAGCTGCGCGGCCCCGAACAAAATAGCCGGTGGAACGGCGGCGGCCATCGGCAACGCCGCGCTCAGCCAGATATGATGTGAGAATGCGGTCATATTGACCACGAACCAGATCACAACCACGCCGACGATCGCTGCAAGGCCGATGGCGTTGCGACGCCATGCCAACAGCCCCACAAGAACCACCGGCAGCACCACCGCAAAGCCGGCATCTGCAAGGCGAACGTACTGATCTCGCACTATGCCGTCGCCGGTCATCAGATGGGCAATGGCCGTCGACATGACCTCGACGCCTGGGAGCACGGGATCAAACGGTGTCGGGAAAACATCGCCGGCGCCGGTTGCAGTTGCTCCGATCACAACAATTCGATCCCGAATAATGCCGCCATCGACTTGGCCGCCCAGCACCGTCGTGGCGCTGATCGTGCGGATCGTGCCGCGGGGGCCATAGAATGTCAGAGGGAGTATGTGACCAATGTCCGTCCGAATCCGCTGTCCGCCCAGAGATAGATAGTCGGGCGCTATTCCCGGATCCTCTCCCACCGCCATGGCGGCAACGCGCAGGGAGAAAGACGCTTCCGTCCGATCTCCGGCCCGAAACAGCAACGGGACGAACCGAGGCGTTCCCGTCCAGTCGGTAACCACGTTCACGACGCCGACAGCGGCGATATCCGAGAACGCCTTCAGGGGCCACAAAAACTGCTTGGCATTCGGCACTCGGGCGAGAGGGCCTTCGCCCTCGACTGCAATCGATTGTTTACCTCCCGAGTAGACCGCTGCAGCAGCGATTACGCTTGAAGTTCCACGCAGCGAACGCGCGAGCGCCTCATCATCATCTTTTGTCCCGGGATCGACCAGCAGCAGGTCGACCGCAATGGCTTTCGGCCCAAAGCGAGCTATCATGTCGACAATCCGGGCAAGCGTGGCGCGGCTGAGGGGATAGCGGCCCTCGTTTCGGACCGCTTCGTCGTCTATTGCGACAATGGTAATCAGCTCCGGCGGCGTTGTGATTCCCCGAACAAGCGTTCGAAGATCCGTCATCGTTGCTTCGACGCGATCGAGGCCCCACATGCTGCCGCGCCAGTGCGCAAAGCCAAGCCCGGCCCCCCAAAGACCCGCCAGGACAAGCGCGATCAGCGTCTGAAGCGCTCGCCCGCTCATTTAGCTTACTGACCGAAACGCGCCATCAATGCCGAAACACGTGCGGCGGGCCAGCGCTTGACCGTCAGTGTGCCTGTTCCTGCTTCCACATCGACGCCT
Organism: Mesorhizobium sp. WSM4829; assembly: GCF_055811475.1. NCBI lineage: Bacteria > Pseudomonadati > Pseudomonadota > Alphaproteobacteria > Hyphomicrobiales > Phyllobacteriaceae > Mesorhizobium > Mesorhizobium sp. WSM4829. Next base: position 53,705 of record NZ_JBVVQJ010000026.1, read on the forward strand.
TCACCCGGCCCGAGGACTACGCCAGCATTGGACGCCGGCCTTTGCACGGCGACGCGACCTTTGACGACGAAGACAGAAGTCTTGCCTCGGGCAACGTCGACTGCCCATTTTGTACCTCGCACCGCGGCGATCGCCTGCGGGGTGACGACAGCGAAGCCACCCCGGACCCTGCCGGCTGGAGCATCGAGCAACAGCGCCTTGCGCCGTAATCTGACCGCATCGGCACTACCATTTCGATCACGGTCCACCAGTGCAAAACGAGCGCCATCTTCCGCAATGATGGTAAGGCCTTGCCGGCATCTCAGAATTTGTCGGGACGTACCTGCTACCAGTCGGAACGTACAGCCGGCGTTATTCGACTGCGCTGAAGCGGTATCCACCCAGAAGACACAGGCAAGCATGCAGGCCATCAGGCTCCGGAGATATCGGCCACTTGCGCTCATGAACGTCTCCTTGCTTTTGCGAGAATCTGCGGCAAGAAAATCTATGCATTGTCTTCTGCGGTCAGCTTGGCAGTATACTCATGCGTACGAACCGGCACTTGCAGCCGCGTTGCCTTAGAGGTAGCACGGTGCCGACCAGCGATCTTAGCACGATAGCTTGCTCCAACACCAAATAAGGCGACATCAAGCCGTTTGAAGCGGCCGCGATGCGAATGTCGCGCGGCGACGCTGCTGTTCGGCTCATCTGCCAGAACTCGCAGGTCGCACCATTTCGCGACATTCTGACCGCTTCTCCAAAGCTGATCTTCGAGCAGCGGCAGCAGTCGACCTTCGCGATACGCCGTCGAACAGCAGAACAAGATCGGCAGGGGGCTGGCGGTGGTCGCCTCCCTCCTGACTGAAATCGGTCTTGTTGTGCGTGATGAAGGCGAATTCGTCGCCTGCGGTGCCATCACGACCCATCTGGTCGGCGTAAATCTCGATGATTATGGCGTCCCCGATGCTGTTCTTCTGTCTGTGGTAAGGAGCAACGCCCGCTAGCGCTCGGTCGGCAGCGCGGGCCTTGACGGCCTGCGTGGCCGGAACCGCCTCCGAAGCGAAAAGTAGTTGCTCGATGCGCTCGATGGATTCGTTGACGGGCCTCGCCTTTGTAGACGGCCGAATGATCCACCTCGTTCAGGGCCTTTATCGTCGCGTCGACCTCGCTCTCATCCCCGAATCGCCGCACTCGGACGAGGCTGAAGTGCGACTGCAGGCTACGCTTTGCGTCGGCGGCCACGCGGTCTTTGTTCTGGGCGAACTCGCCCAGGACCACCTGCGGCACGATGAGACCGAAGTCCTCATGGTCTAGGAAGTCCTCGAGAGCCGCGATGACTGGCTGGTTCCGATAGTCCTTGCGAGGTCCAACCAGACGCACGTGTCGATAAGGCGACGCATCGAAATCCCCCTTTCGGTTCAGCCTAGACGTTGCGGAAAGGATTCGGAAGAACGACGGCTGCGGGTGGTGAGCGGTCGCCCGTTCTGACCAGCACGAACGAGCATCTTGCGCCATGAGCTGACGTAGCCAAAGATTTCCCCAACGTCGCGACTCGATGTTGAGCGGACTTTTCGAGCGTGCGCTCTTTCGCCAAGTGCTCATCAAGGTGAGTGAACAGGCCGTTCGCCGTTTATTTCGGCAATCCGGCCTTGCGATAGCCCTCGACGAAACGTTGGACCGTCTCCGCGTCGCGTGCGGGTTGTGCAGCGGCCCAATGACCAATCGTGAAGTTCGGAGTCTTCGCTATGAACAGGGCTGCCTCACGCATGGCCTCGTCGGTGCGCCCAAGCTGTGCAAGGCAAGCGGCTAGTATGCGGCGTGAGCCGCTGCGGTAGGTAGCGTCGTTGCGCAGAATCTTGACGGCTTCGTCATATCGGCGGGCTGCGTAGTAAGCGAGCCCAAGCTCCCAATAATACCACGCAGCCGGATGCGGATTGAGGCGAAGCGCCTTTTGGGTCAATTCGATCGCTTCCGACGCGGCCGGCGAACGCCACGAGCTCCGACCACATGATCAGGGCATCGGCGGGCCTTTACCTCGCAGGGCTGGACTTCGCCTCCACCCGCAAGTCAGGCACAATATTGGCGATCGCCGAGGAAGCACCTCGCCTTGTCGAGCACATCGTAGGGCATTCGTGACGGCCTGTGTTGTGGCCTTCGGCCAAGAGCTGAAATGAATTCCACGCCAACGATCGACGCTGAAAAACTACGGGTTCCATCCAGAAGCAGCAGCTTGCCACATCGCTAGTGTGGATTGCTAATTGCGGTGTATGTTCGTCTGTATGCGACCCAAAACCCATTACGCCAAGGCGGGCGACATCAGTATCGCCTATCAGGTGACTGGCGATGGGCCAATAGATCTTATTCGGGTGCCAGGGTGGATCAGCAATATCGACTACGACTGGGAGTATCCGCCCCTGGCCAGACTGATTGAACGCTTCAGTCAATTTTCGCGCTTTATCCGCTTCGACAAACGCGGAACCGGACTTTCCGACCGCGACGTTGGATATCCCACGTTAGAACAACGCATGGAGGACGTGCACGCCGTGATGGATGCGGCCGGCTCCGATCGTGCCGTACTGTTTGGTACCTCTGAGGGCGGCAACATGTGCCTGCTATTTGCTGCTACCTATCCAGATCGGACCGCTGGCTTAATTCTGCATGGGTGTCAGGCGCGGGGCGAGTGGGCTCCTGACTACCCTTGGGCACCGACGAAGGACGAAACTGAAAAACAACTCGCAGAGCTGGGGAGAGATTGGGGCGGAGCCATCGACCTCAGAGACGGAGCTCCGAGTCTGTCAAACGATCAATTGGCTCAGGAATGGTCTGCGGCATACATGCGGTATTCGGCAAGCCCGCAGGCAGCGCTTAATATGTGGAAATTGGGTACCGAGGTAGACGTGCGGGGCATACTGTCGAGTATACGAGTCCCCACACTTGTCCTGCACAAAGAGCACGATAGATGGATAAAACAGGAAGAAGGGCGTTACCTCGCATCGAACACACCTAATGCCAAGTTCGTGCTATTGCCCGGCACGGATCACATCATCTGGGGTGACGGTCAGGATCGGCTCGTCGAGGAAATCGAGGAGTTTGTGACGGGGGTTCGCCCGGTTCAGTCATATGAGCGGGTGCTTCTCACCGTACTGTTTACAGACATTGTTGGATCTACCCGACTTGCCGTCGAGAAGGGCGATCAGCAATGGAAGGAACTGCTTCAGAAGCACCACGACGTGGCGCGCAATGAGTTCCATAGGCATAGTGGAACTGAAGTAAAGTCAACCGGAGATGGCTTCCTCGCGTCGTTTACAGGCCCGACACGAGCAATCAACTGCGCCACCGCAATTCGCAATCGGATGGCCAGCCTTAGCGTTCCCCTTCGTGCCAGCATTCATACCGGCGAATGCAATATCCGCGATGGAGACCTCAGTGGACTTACGGTTCATCTTGCGTCGCGGCTTCTCGCATACGCCGAACCGGCAGACATTGTTATTTCAAGAACGGTCAAGGACTTACTCGTTGGTTCAGATTTCAGGTTTGATGACAGAGGTGAGATCGAGCTAAGGGACATTCCAGGTCTTTGGCAGATCTATGCGATAAGGTGAATCCGAACGACACACAGGCGGGCGTTGAACGGCGGCATCCCCAGCCGTAGGCGACCATTGTAGCGTCTTGTATAATGGTCCGCACCGGGTCACGAATGCCGGTTCAACGAACCGTTGGGCCTCGGCACTGCCGATGTTTGTCGAGTTGGAGGGCAGACTGAATGCGGTCATGGACCCTTCATTTGCTTATTGAGGAAGGCAAACGTGTCCTTCGCCGACTGTTCGGTCACCTCTGCGCTGTATTGATACACGATCTCTTGGCCATAGACGCCGCGCATTCGCTCCCCCGCGCTGCCCAACTCCCGATGATCCCAAACATGTGTCGCATGGTAGACGATGTGTTCGACCGGATCCCCCTGCGCCTTCCGTTCCTCGAGTAGCGTCTTGCAACCGTTCATCGGCGGTCCGCCCTGCGTGTCCTGGTCGCCTATTTCAACCAGCAACGGCACGACGATCTTTTCAGGAATGAAGTGCATGTCGACGGGATGCAGCATCCCCGGCATCGGGAAGTTCTCGAAGAGACAAACCGGGTAAACCGACACGATAGCGCGGAATGGCTCGTTTGCATCCGGTCGCGACCGCCTCGATCCCGCGGCGGCGAGTCCTGTCATTGCACCCTGCGAAAAACCCATTAGAGCGATGCGAGCGGGATCGACGAAATGCTGCCGACGGAGGTGGTTGGCTGCATCGAACGCATCCTTCAGGAGCCGAGAAGCAGGGATGGCCAAGGGCCGGACACAGTTGTCGTTGACTCCGCGCGGAGCCAGCGGATCAATGACGAGCGCCGCGTACCCGTGCTCGACGGCACGCCGCGCCCAATCGAAGGTGTTCGAGGTGTAGAGATGTCCATAGCAGGTGGGCATGATGACGAGCGCCGGAAAAGGGCCCTCGCCAACAGGCTTGAACATCATGCTTTCGCGTCCGGCCGCAAGGTCCCGCGTCTGATCCGGAAGCGTCAAATCCGCGCTGTTAAAAGGCACGGCAAACTCATCGAACTGATCATCAGATCCAGCAGCAGTTGTCGCCAGCACAACCGCGATTGCGGTAGCAGCCAATGATGGAAAAGACATCGTTCGGCCTTTCTAACTCCGGTGCGAGCACGAAGCATTGTAAGCCCCATGGCGACGGCCACGTCGGTCTCCTGGAATCGACCCCCAAAGTCGCCTTCAACACGAAAGCGAACAGCAAGTGTGCGAGCCTTCTCACCTGCGGCGTAAGGTTGTCCTCGGCAAGCACTTCGCGGACAAGACCGTTTGCCTTGCGAAAATCGGCCGTCCAAGTCGTCGCTCCACCAATTCCAAGCCGCAGTCCACTCACCACAATCGCGCGCTTTTGATGTCTTCGTAGCTCCCGCTGAAATAACTCGAGTTCCAGAACGCGTTCTGCGCGATCTCGGCAGCGACCTCGCCTGCCTCGTCAGAGTTCGTGCCGAAAACCACGATGCGAGTGCCTTTGTCGGTATTGGGAAGCCGCCCGTCCTCATTGGCGGCCTTAGCCTCGCCTTTGCGCACGTTCACGGAACCCGGAAGCGTGTCGGCCTTGAAAGTCTCTGGAGGGCGCGCGTCAACGAACACCGCCGTGCGGTCATCCTTCAAGATGTAAGCGAGGCCCTCGAAATCCGTCTGGACCGTGTTGCCCAGTGCCCGCCAGACCGGAAGCCCAAGCTGATACCGGCGGACGTCCGTGTATCCTTTTTCGAGCAACGGCTTGGCAGTCCGCTTCGACTTCCCGCAGTAAGGCCCGTTGCAGTAAAGGACGATTGGCGTAGCCCGATCAGGATAAGAGTCGAAAATCTGATCGAGATTGTCACCGTAGCTGCCGTCGCTGCGAAGAACACCGGGCATGCAAACACTGCCGGGGATGTGGGCAATGGCGCATTCCTTTGCTGAGCGCACGTCAAGCACCGTCGCTCCCGTTTTCAGGAGCTCAACCAATTCGGCAGTTGAAACTTCGGCTCCTTCGTCGGATTTTGCACCGCCCCAGGTTCCAGATCGGATGTCCTCGGCGGATACCGGAAGACTGAACATACCGGCTGCGACCAACAGAACTAATGAAAGTGATGTGCGTGTCATTCGAGACCTCCTGGCTGCGCGCCGATGCTCGTAGACGGGCTAAACGCCGACGATCTCATCCAACGGTGCACTGGTGATCTGAATGCTGGGCATCAAGTTGAGAGATGACGCGGGCAGTGACAATATACCCTTTCGGTCTCGGCCACTACGCTTATCTCCTGGTGGTCGATTTCGATCGGAACAGCCGACTACCCATCCCGCGAATCAGCCGCAGAGAATCCCGCAATTCGACTGTTTTCCCTCCAAACGAAAATACCTGAGATCGTGTCTGTTGATATTTGCAGCCTTGGAGACGAAGTATCCGTGGAGCTACTGACAGTGACATTTCGCGTATCGCCGAGATTCGCAACGAAGCGCGGCATTCGGCTTGCTTACGTTGAACTGGGCAACACAAACGGTATCCCGGTGCTGCTGCTGCACGGCTTCACCGATAGCGCTCACAGCTGGAGCCTGATCGCTCCGCAAATCGCGGGGTGAATGACGTCATTCCACTGGTTTGAGCCGTACAGCCCATTCAGCGTTGGAATCCGGCAGGGCTGATCCGGTCGCCTCGACAGTGCCAACAGCGGACATCCTCTTACCTCGTAACCTTCGCGTTTTTAACGTGACACCGTCATGCCGGGTCGTGCGAAGTGCGGAAGGCAGATCTTCGCCCGCACGAACCCGCCGACAGTCGAGACAGGCCACACGCACCAGAAACTTCCCATCAGTGGATTGCGGTGACCGATTGAACCGACTTGAGTTCTGCAATCCACTCGGCTCGCTCGGCCGGCGGATGGCGCGCCCGAGTGATCTCGTGTAGGCTTGGCCCCGGAGGCAGCTTGCGCTGCACAGGTGGATGGACCGTCGCCTAGCCGCCGTGATGATCGCCGACGTCGTTGGCTATGGCCGTCTGAGCCAAGTCGACGAGGAGGGTACGCGCGCCCGCTTCCAGGCCAATCTCAAAGACATTTTCGAGCCCAAGATTGCCGCCCATCACGGCCGCCTCGTCAAGACGATGGGCGACGGCATCCTGGTGGAATTCCAAAGCGTCATCAATGCCTTGCGCTGCGCGGTCGACATCCAGCGCGCGGAAGGCGACCTAAACGCCGGCGCGCCCGCCGATGAGCGGCTGGAGTTCCGCATCGCCATCAATCTCGGCGACGTAATCGTCGAGGGCGACGATATCCACGGCAACGGCGTCAACATCGCCGACCGCCTGCAGGCCTTGGCGCGGCCGGGCGGTGTCGTGATTTCCGGGACCGCCTACGACCAGGTCACCAACCGGCTCGACGTGGGCTACGAGTACCTCGGCGAGCAGCGGATGAAGAACATCGTCGAGCCGGTTAGGGTCTATGGCGTTCTGACCGGCTTGACCTCCCCTGCGCCGGCCGCTGCCCCGCACGCGGGCAAAGTGGCGACGCGCCGATGGTTGTGGCCGGCCCTCGCGACGGCCCTCGTGATTGCGCTTGCGGGCGGAGCGGCCTGGTGGCGGCCATGGGCGCTCTCCCTTCCGCCGCCGGCTGCGGAGGTCGCCCCCGTTGCGGCGGAGCAAGCCGGCCCGGCCGCCGCGTCTGCGTCGCCCGCCGCCGCAACGGCCTCGGAAAAACCGTCGCTCGTGGTGCTCCCGTTCGACAATCTTTCCGACGACAAGGAGCAGGGCTACGTCGCCGACGGCATCACCGAGGATCTCACGACCGAGCTGGCGCGCATCCCCGGGCTCTTCGTCATCTCGCGCAATGCCGCCTTCACCTACAAGGGCAAGGCAGTACAGCCGACCGTCATCGCCAAGGAGCTCGGCGTTCGCTACCTGCTCGAGGGTTCCATCCGCCGGGTCGGCGACGACATTCGCATCAACGCGCAGCTCATCGACGGCGAGAGCAGCGGACACATGTGGGCGGAACGCTTCGACGGCGCGTGGGGCGATGTTTTCATGCTGCAGGACGAGTTGGTCGGGCAGATCGCGACCGCGCTCAAGCTGCGGCTGATCGAAAGCCAGCGCGCCGCCCAGATCGCCGGCGGCACGAGCAATCCCGCCGCCTATGACGCTTGGTTGCGGGGATTGGAGCTCGAAAGCCGCGGGACGGAAGACGTCGCGAAGGCGGCGACCTACTACCAGCAGGCAGTCGCCCTCGACCCCGATTATGGGCGGGCCTGGGCTTCGCTCGCTTGGCTGCATTGGAACACCCCCGGCCCCGAGCAGCTAACGGCGCTTGGCATCACCTGGGTCGAAAACCAGCGCAAACTCGACGAAGCCTTGCGGGAGGCCGAAAAGCGTCCCTCCCCAACCTACTATCAGATACTGGCGGAGCACCTCGTTCGGCAGCAGAAATCGGACGAGGCGATCGTGGCGTTGGAGAAGGCCATCGCGCTCGATTCGAGCGACGCCTGGAACTACGAGACGATGAGCTCGGCGTTGACGTTTAACGGGCGGCCTGCGGAAGGGCGTGGCTACATCGACGCAGCGGCGCGTGTCGACCCGGCGTGGAACGGCTGGCGCCATTACCTGGTGGCCCTCGCCTACTTCTCGATGGATCGCTTCGACGAAGCCGTTGCGTCGCTCGAGAAGATCGAACCGCGGTCGGGCGAGTACGGCTGGTTCTGGAGCAACGTCTATGGCCTGATGCTGGGGATATCGGCCTACGGTCACCTTGGGCAGACCGACAAGGTCGCCACCCTCAGAGCGCGCCTCGATCCCATGTTGAAGGAATCCGACAATGGCCAGCTCACCGGTCTGCTGGCACAGGTATTCTTTGTGTACAAGAACGATGCCGATACCAAGCGGCTGCTCGAGGGGCTGCGGAAGGCGGGTGTGCCCGAGCTCTCCTTCGGGTTCGAACCGAAGTCGAAGGACCGGCTCAGCGGCGAAGAGATCCGGAGGCTCACCTTCGGCCACCAGTTTGAAGGACGCCTGCTCAACACTGGGGAGCGATATTCGAGGACGACAGATGCCCACGGCTTCGCCCACATCAGGATCGGCCCGGACACAATCGACGCGCCCAACACGATCGAGGGTGACACGATCTGTCTCAACCAGATCCCGACCCAAGGGCAACGAAGCTGTTCAGCGATATTCCGCAACCCAGGGGGCACCCCGGCTCAAAAGAACGAGTACCTGCTGTTCAACCAGTCGCGCCGCTTCGAGTTCTCCGTCGTGAAGGGAGCAGGCGAGGAATCCCCGGCGCAGGCCTACAGGTCGGCCGCCGAGGTCGCGCACGGCGGCGCGCTGCTCCACGACGAGGCGATTGCCAACCTGGAGCGCGCAGTCGAGATCGAGCCGAAGAACAGCGGGGACCTGTGGAGCGCTGCCAAATGGCTGATCCTCGCGGACCGAGCGCCGGATGCGCAAGCGCGCATCGATACTGCGATCGGGCTCGATCCCGGCTCGGAGGCAGCGAACTGCGTTGTAGCGGGGCTCCTGCGATTTGCCGGAGATCGCCTCGACGAGGCTGCCGCAACACTCGAAAAGTGCGCCGCCGACCATCCCTACGATTCGGATGCCAGGCTTCTCCTGGTCGCGACCTACGGGCATCTCGGCCGCCCGGCCGAGGCGGCGCCGCACTACGTCAAGGTCCGCGCGGGCGAGCCGTGGACCATCATGTGGGCAGGCCAGAGGTTTCCGTTCAAGATGCCGGACGACGCCCGCCGCCTCCGCGAAGGTCTTCAGAAGGCCGGGGTCGCGGAGCTGCCGGAGCCCTACGATCCGGCGTCGGGCGATCGGCTGTCTGGAGACGAGATCCGGTCACTCGTCCTTGGGCACACGCTCAACTACCGCAACATCGGTGAGGAGCCGGGCATGAAGGCCTCGACCGCCTTTTCTAATGACGGCGTCGCTGCCCTGTCGCGCCCCGACGGTGTGCAGTCGGGGATCTACGTCAAGGAATGGGCTTCCGCCGTGGACGATCGCGCCATCTGCATCTCATGGCAAAGCTTCGGCCCCGAATGCGCGGCCATCTTTCGCAATCCGAACGGCACCGCAGCCGAGGAGAACGAGTTCCTTTGGATCAACGACATCAATCCGTGGTCGTTCTCGATCGCCAAGTGACCGTGCCCTGCACATCCACATCGACCTTGGCCTGGGGCACTATTCGACTATGTCTGGAACGGGTCATCAATACAGGTGCGCTTAACGTCCGGTTCCGTGAAGGAAAATAGGCCTCGGAATGTCCCGAAAGCGCCATGGGCGTGAATTCGGCCGGGGGCGAACGAGCTTCCGCTTTAGGTCGGACTTTGCCGTTTCTGAAGACGCAGAAGCCCTCGATCCCGCTCCCCGCCTGCATCGGCTACGAAAGGCAAAATTGCGTGGCAATCGACGGCCAGCGTCAGACGGCCGCGAGCCGCCCTTTTCACTGCAGCGCGAATTCCGCCACGTTGTTTGCGAATGCGCTGGCGCCGTGGTCGGCACGGCCGACCATTTGCCGCAACCCGGCGAAAAGCTCGCGGCCAAAACCGAATTCATTGCCGACAAGATCGCTGTCCGCTGCTCGGCGCAGCGCGAAATCGCCTGCCGGCACCAAGACTTCCAGCGTACCGGCGTCGGCGTCGAGCCTGATGATGTCGCCGTCATGGATCCTGGCGATCGGCCCGTCCTCGACCGCCTCCGGCGTCACATGGATCGCCGCCGGCACCTTGCCGCTGGCGCCCGACATGCGCCCGTCGGTGACCAGCGCCACATGCTGGCCGCGATCCTGCAGGACGCCGAGCACGGTGGTCAGCTTGTGCAGCTCCGGCATGCCGTTGGCTTTCGGGCCCTGGAAGCGGATGACGGCGATGAAATCGCCGGTCAACGTGCCGGCCTTGAACGCCTCGTTGAGCCCTTGCTGGCTGTCGAAAACCTTGGCAGGCGCCTCGATGATGCGCCGTTCCGGTTTTACGGCGGAAGTCTTGATGACGGCGTGGCCGAGATTGCCTGAGAGCATTTTCAGCCCGCCCGTCGGCTGGAACGCCTTCTTGAACGGCGCCAGCACTTTTTCGTCGCCGCTTTCGCGGGGCGAGGCCTCGCGCACCACGCCGCCATCGACGCCGAGCTTGGCCTCGACCGCATAAGGCCGCAGCCCTTCGCCCCAAACCGTCTGGACGTCCTCGTGCAATATTCCCTCGTCGAGCAGTTCGCGGATCAGGAAGCCGAGCCCGCCGGCTGCGTGGAAATGGTTCACGTCGGCAAGGCCGTTCGGATAGACCCGCGCCAGCAGCGGCACGGCTTCCGAAAGATCGGAAATATCCTGCCAGCTAATGGCGATGCCGGCCGCGGCCGCCATGGCGATCAGGTGGATGGTGTGATTGGTCGATCCGCCGGTGGCGTGCAGGCCGACGATGCCGTTGACGAACGAGCGCTCGTCGATCATCCGGCCGACCGGCGTGTAGGCGTTGCCGAGCGCGGTGATCGCCAGCGCCCGCTTCGTCGCCTCCCGGGTCAGCGCGTCGCGCAACGGCGTGCCGGGGTTGACGAAGGAGGCGCCCGGCGTGTGCAGGCCCATGATCTCCATCAGCATCTGGTTGGAGTTCGCCGTGCCGTAGAAGGTGCAGGTTCCCGGCCCGTGATAGGATTTGGACTCGGCCTCGAGCAGTTCGGCCCGTCCTGCCTTGCCTTCGGCATAGAGCTGGCGGACCTTGGCTTTCTCGTCATTGGGCAGGCCCGTCGTCATCGGCCCGGCCGGGATGAACACCGCCGGCAGATGGCCGAAGGTCAGCGCCGCGATCACCAGCCCCGGCACGATCTTGTCGCAGACGCCGAGATGGACGGCGGCGTCGAACATGTTGTGCGACAGGCCGATCGCCGCCGCCATGGCGATCACGTCGCGCGAGAACAGCGACAGCTCCATGCCGGGCTGGCCCTGGGTGACGCCGTCGCACATCGCCGGCACGCCGCCGGCGACCTGGGCAATGCCGCCGGCCTCGCGCGCCGCGTCCTTGATCAGCGCCGGAAATGTCTCGAAAGGCTGATGCGCCGACAGCATGTCGTTATAGGATGTGATGATGCCGAGGTTCGGCACGCGGTCGCCGCCCAACGCCAGCTTTTCCGAAGGGCTGCACACGGCAAAGCCGTGGGCGAGGTTGCCGCACGACAGCACGGCCCGGTTGGCGGTGCGGCTCGATGCCTCGGCGATGCGGCCGAGATAGGCCTCGCGCCCCGGTCTGGAGCGTTGGCGGATGCGCTCGGTGATGGCTTCGATGTCGCGTCTCGCGGTCATGGCGTCGGTCCTTTCAGGCGAGGTCCCGCAAACACGGCCGTGCGGGACCCCTTGGCAAGTTGAAATCAGGGTGCCCAGAAAACCTGTACGGGTTTCTCGGCTGCGTCGAGCACGGCGCGAATGGGCTTTCGCGTTTCCGATGCCATCGCGCTTTCGAATGCCGTGCGCTTGTCCTCACCCTCGATGTGCAGCGCGACGAAGCCGGCCCTGACGATCCGCGCCAGCGACAGCGTCAGCCGCGGCTCGCCGGCGCTTGTCGCGTGAACCGGGAGCACGACCCTTTCCGACGACGGGTCGAGCAGTGTTTCCAGATTGTCGGCGTCAGGAAAAAACGACGCGGTATGGCCATCGGTTCCCATGCCAAGCACGACCACATCGAGCGGCCAGGGCAGCGACCGCAACATCCTGCTATCGGCCTCCGACGTGTTGCCGACGCTTTCTGCCTCTTGGTAGAGCGGCACGAAACGTGCGGCTGCGGCGGCGTGTTGCAGAAGATTGGCGGCGACCAGCCCGGCGTTGGAGCGCGGCGAGGAGACCGGCACGCAACGCTCGTCGACCAGCGTCACCGTGACCTTGTTCCAGGCGATCGGGATGCTCGAAAGCGATGCGAAAAATTTCGCCGGCGTCGTGCCGCCGGAAACGGCGAGCAATGCCGTGCCGCGCTCATCGATCGCATTGGTCAGGCGGCCTGCGACATGGCCAGCAAGTGCTGCCGCCAGGTCCTGGCGTTCGGCAAATGCGTGCCAGTTGTAGGCGTCGCTGTTCAATTGCTCTCGTGCCATGTCCGCCCGTCGCGTTCGATCAGCGCAATCGAGGCGGAGGGGCCCCATGTGCCGGCGGTATAGCCCTGCGCCTCCTGCCTGGCGCCTTCCCATGCGTCCTGGATCGGGTCGATCCATTTCCACGCCGCCTCGACCTCGTCGCGGCGCATGAACAGCGTCTGGTTGCCACGGATGACGTCCATGATCAGTCGCTCATAGGCGTCGGGGGCGCGGCCGTCGAAGGATTGCGCGAAGCTCATATCGAGCGGGATCTGGCGCAGCCGCATGCCGCCAGGCCCCGGATCCTTGATCATGATGAACTGCTTGACGCCTTCGTCGGGCTGCAGCCGGATGACCAGCTGGTTGGCCGAGATCGGCCCGGCGCTGTCGCCGAAGATCGAATGCGGGATCGGCTTGAATTCGATGACGATCTCCGAAACGCGTGTCGCCAGCCGCTTGCCCGTCCTGAGGTAGAACGGCACGCCGGCCCAGCGCCAGTTGCCGATTTCGGCCTTGAGCGCAACGAAGGTCTCGGTGTTGCTGTTCTTGCCGAGCTCCTCGACATAGCCTTTCACCGGCCCGCCGGCCGAGGCCCCGGCACGGTATTGGCCGCGTACCGTGTGCTTGGGCGCTTCATTGCCGTTGATGCGTTTCAGCGCGCGCAGAACCTTCAGCTTTTCGTCGCGCACGGCGTCGGCGTCCATCGACGACGGCGCCTCCATGGCGACGAGGCAGAGAAGCTGCAGCATGTGGTTCTGCACCATGTCGCGCAGCGCGCCCGCCTTGTCGTAATAGGTGACGCGGTCTTCGAGGCCGACGGTCTCGGCCACGGTGATCTGGACATGATCGACATTGGCGGAATTCCACAGCGGCTCGTAGAGCGCATTGGCAAAGCGCAGCGCCATCAGGTTCTGCACTGTCTCCTTGCCGAGATAGTGATCGATGCGGAAAATCTGGCTTTCATGGAAATCGTCGCCGACCAAATCGTTGAGCTGGCGCGCCGAGGCGAGATCGCGCCCGATCGGTTTTTCCAGCACGATGCGCGAGTTCGGCGTGATCAGCCCGTTCTCTTTCAGCTTGTGTGAGATGTCGCCGAACAGCGCCGGCGCAACCGCCAGATAGAAGGCACGGATGCATTCGCTGTCGCCGATCGCCGTCTTCAATTTGTCGAAGCCCGCGCCGGTCGTCGCGTCAGCCGAGACGTAGGAAAGCCGGGCAAGGAACGTCTCCAATTCCGCGGCGTCGATATCAGCCGGTTTCACATGGTCGGAAATCGCCTGCCTGGCGAAAGCCTGGAATTCCTCGTCGGTCATTTTCGAGCGCGACGTGCCGATGATGCGCGTCGGTTCGGAAAACTGATGGCCGCGCTGGCGATGATAGAGTGACGGCAAAAGCTTGCGTTCCGACAGATCGCCGGTGCCGCCGAAAATGATGAAGTCGAAAGGGTCGACGGGAATGATCTGGCTGGTCATGGTCTGTCCGCTCTGACGCCGCTCGCTGTGGTGCGGTGGGTATAATCTAATCGATTTAGATTTTCCAGTGACACGGCGTCACATCCCAGGGCCAATCGGGTGTTTGCCGATTTGTCCTGAGGTGTGCCCTTGACACTGGCGCAACCCGGACGCTTGTCGGCGAGGTGGTTCCGGGAGGCCTTCGCGGATGCAGCATAGAGCGGGATCGAGGCGAAAGCCAAAGGAGAAATCGAGAGTATATTGATCTTTCGGCGGCCATTGCCGGAGGCTGCCGGAGCGGGGAGCCTTCAATCATGAGTGAGAAAGCCATGCGCCTGGAAAACAAAGTTGCCATCATCACCGGTGCCGCGTCAGGCTTCGGCGAGGGCATGGCCAAGCGTTTTGCCGAGGAGGGCGCCAAGGTTGTTGTCGCCGACCTCAACGCCAAGGGCGCCGAACGCGTCGCCAACGAGATCGGCCGGGCGGCGATCTGGACCCAGACGGACGTCTCGACCCGTTCCGAGTTCGACGAGATGGTCTATGCCGCAAAGAGTGCCTTTGGCCGCATCGACATCATGGTCAACAATGCCGGCTACACCCATCGCAACGGCGATATGCTCGAGGTCGACGAGACGACCTTCGATCTGATCACGGCCGTCAACATGAAGGCGATCTACCACGCCGCCCTGGCGGTCGTGCCGGTGATGGATAGGCAAGGCGGCGGCGTCATCCTGACCACGGCCTCGACCGCCGGCATCAGGCCGCGGCCCGGCCTCACCTGGTACAATGCGTCGAAGGGCTGGGCGATCACCGCGACCAAATCCATGGCGGTGGAACTCGCGCCGAAGAACATCCGCGTGAACTGCCTGTGCCCGGTCGCCGGCGAGACCGGCATGCTGGAAAAATTCATGGGCGCCGACACGCCCGAAATCCGCGAGAAATTCCGCGCGTCGATCCCACTTGGCCGGCTTTCGACGCCGCTCGACATAGCCAACGCGGCGCTCTGGCTGGCGTCGGACGAGGCGGCCTTCATCACTGGCGTGGCGCTGGAGATCGACGGCGGACGGTGCATCTGAGCCGTCCGGCCCTGTCGGTTTCAAGTTTGACCTGACCGTCCCTCGCACGCGGGCGGCTGATTGCGGCAGCCAAATGAGCCGTGGGCAACGTCAAAGAACGGCCTGACCGATGCTACGCGCCGGTCTTGACGAAGCTCTTGTAGATCCAGCCGCGTTTGCCGTTGTAGACGATCTGGCACCATTTCTTGCAGCCCATCACCTGAACCGAGGTCTTGGCCGGAATGGTGACGATGGCTGCCGCACTGTTCTTCGGACCGGTGCGCATGGTGACGCCCCTGAGGATACGTCCTGCCGCGCTCGCTGGCTTGGCCTCGACTTTGGCCTGGGTGCCATCCGTCTGTGTCGCGGCCGGCAGCGGCTTCGGGGTGGGGATGGCGGCGGTTGGCGCACCGTCCGTCGCCGCCTTGGCGGGAGCAGCGACTTTGGCAATCAATGCTGCCACTTTGGTTTTCGCTGCCGGATCGGCAAATGCCGCCGCGGTGGACGGCTTGTCTGCTTTTTCAGCCTGGCCCGCCGTCTGGCCGCCCGCCGTCTGGCCGGATGTGGTCTTCGGTCCCGATCCTGTCCAGCGGGGATCATTGGGCGCCAGCGCCGCTATCTCGGCCTTCGCTGCAACCACCGCCGACGAAATCGCATCAGTCTTGCTCGCAGCCTGCTGGGCCGCTTCTATCCGCGCGGCCGCGGCCGCGGCCGGCACGATCCTTGTCGTTTTCACCGGAATGCTGGAAACGATCTGCTCGGGACTGGCGACCGCTTGTCTCTCGGTGGCCGGCAATGCCAGCCATAGCGCCATCGCTGCCACGCCAAGCAGCGCTGCTGTTCCAAACGCGGCGATGACCAGATGCAGGTTCGACCGGATTTGCCGCCAGAACCTGGGCTGCATGTCGTAGCCAAACTGCATCGCAAAGCGCCGTCGTTCCGGCGCGCCGAAACTGAAGGGCTCTCTCACTCTTACAACCTCCATTTGCGGGCCAACGTTCTTACGACCTGTGCCGGAAAACCGGCATCTGGTCGGCATCGGTCCCAATCCAACGCGGGCAGGCCCGCAAAATCCCCCTTCGACTGCCCAGAACCGGCATCCTTTGCCGGCGATTGTGGCATCACTGCGCCCTTGCGGTGCGGATTCTGCACCTTTACGATCGATTCTGCAACTTGCAAGGGATTTTGCAACCTGTGGTTATATGCGGTCCCTCAAGGCATACCAGTTGAGCGCAAGAAACATCAGAGGCGCGCGCAAGCGCCGGCCACCGGGAAAGGCCGGGATGTTCAGGTCCTCGATCAGCCTCAGCCGGTCCCGGTTGCCGGCGACGGTTTCGGCATAGAGCTTGCCGAAAAAGTTCGACAGCATGACGCCGTGGCCGGAATAGCCGCCGACCGAGATCACATTGGGCATCACCTCGCGCACGAACGGTTTTCTCGGCATCGTGATGCCGACATAGCCGCCCCAGCCATGAGTGATCTCGACATCGCTGAGGTCAGGGTAAAGCTCGGCGATCTGCCGGCGGATGTGGACATGGATGTCTTTCGGATCGTTGACCGCGTAGATCTCGCGCCCGCCGAACAGCAGACGCCCATCCGTCGATTTGCGGAAGTAGCGCACGACGAAGCGGGAATCGTCGACCGCCTCACCGCCCGGCAACACGTTTGAATCCGCAAGCGGCACCGTCGCGCCGATGAAGGAGCCGATCGGCATGATATGCGCGGCGCTGATCGGCTCGAGCGTGCCGCCATGGGCGTTGACGCCGATCAGACATTTCTCGGCTGATATCGTGCCTTTCGGCGTCGTGACCCTGACCTTGCCGCCAACGGACGCGATGGCGGTCGCCGGCGTCTGCTCGAACAGCTGCGCGCCCGCGCGCGCTGCCACTTTTGCCGTGCCGATCACCAGCTTCAGCGGATGGATGTGCCCGGTGCCGGTGTCGCGGGTGCCGCCGAAATAGCGCGCCGAGCCCAACCGCTCCGCCGTCTCCCTGGCGTCCATGAAGCTGATGTGCGGATAGCCGAAGCGGTTCGCCATGATCTCGGCATGCGCCTTGTAGTCGTCGACATAGCGCTGCTTGTGCGCCACCGACATCTGGCCGGGCATGTAGTCGATCTCGATCTTGTTGACGGCGGCGAATTCGAGGAGATTCGCCTTGGCCTCTTCGGCGAGGTCGAACAGCGCCTTGGCCCGGGAAAAGCCGTATTCCGCTTCGAGCTCCTCGGCCCAGGCGCGCTGACCGGTGCCGAGCTGGCCGCCATTGCGGCCCGATGCGCCGTCGCCGAAACGATGCGCTTCGACCAGCACGACATTGCTGCCGGCCCTGGCGAGGTGCACCGCCGCCGACAGGCCGGTAAAACCGCCGCCAACGACGACGACGTCGCAGCTCAGGTCACCGTCAAGCGCCTTGTATTCGGGCCGTGGACCGGCCGTGTCCTCATACCAGGACCGGCCGGGGGAGATTGGGGATTGGTAGGTCAGGATTGCACCGCCTTTCGGCGGTGGTGAATAGTGAATGGTGAATGGTGAATGGACGACGAAGCGGCTCGCTTGCCATCGGCGAAGACGTCGTTCATTTCAACCATTCACCATTCACCATTCACCATTCACCATTCACCATTCACGCGACGAAGTCGCCACTCACACATTCAACAACAGATACTCCCGCTCCCACGGGCTGATCACTTCCATGAAGGTCTCGAATTCCGCCCGCTTGATCGCCGCATAGGTGGCGGCGAACGACTTGCCGAGCAGCGCGCAGAGTTCCTCGTCGGCTTCGAACAGGTCGACGGCCTCGAGCAGGCTGCGCGGCAGGTCGATCTCGGCCGCGTTGGCGGTGGTGAGAACCGGCGGTTCGGCCTTGATCTTGTTGGTCATGCCGATCAGCCCGCAGGCGAGCGATGCGGCCATCGCCAGATAGGGATTGGCGTCGGAGGAGGGGATGCGGTTCTCGACGCGCCTGGCTGCCGGGTCGGAGCGCGGGACGCGGAAGGCGGTGGTGCGGTTGTCGTAGCCCCATTTGTTGTTGACCGGCGCCGAAGCCGACTGCGTCAGCCGGCGATAGGAATTGACGTAGGGCGCAAACATCACCAGCGCGTTCGGCACATGTTTCTGCATGCCGCCGAGGAAATGGAAAAAGGCTTCGGTTTCCGAGCCGTCCTCGGCAGAAAAGACGTTCCTGCCGGTCTTCTTGTCGATGATCGATTGGTGGATATGCATGGCCGACCCGGGCTGCCCCTGGATCGGCTTGGCCATGAAGGTGGCATAGATCTCATGCTTCAGCGCCGCCTCGCGGATGGTGCGCTTGAACATGAACACCTGGTCGGCCAGTTCGATCGGATCGCCGTGGCGCAGATTGATCTCGAGCTGACCGGCGCCTTCCTCGTGGATCAGCGTGTCGATTTCCAGGCCCTGGCTTTCGGAGAAATGGTAGATGTCGTCGATCAGTTCGTCGAACTCGTTGACGCCGGCAATCGAATATCCGGCGCCACCGCCGATCGCCCGTCCCGAACGCCCGACCGGCGGGGTCAGCGGGTAGTCCGGATCGGGATTCTTGCGCACCAGGTAGAACTCGATCTCGGGCGCCACCACCGGCTTCAGCCCGCGCTTGTCGTAAGCGGCAAGCACACGCTTCAGCACGTTGCGCGGCGTGAACTCGACCGAGCGGCCGTCCTGGTGGACGAGGTCGCAGATGACCGCCGCCGTCGGATCCTCTTCCCACGGCACCACGGTCAGCGTCGAAAGGTCCGGCATCAGCTTGAGGTCGCCGTCGTCTTCCGGATAGTTGAAGCCGTTGCCGTTCTCAGGGTAGCCGCCGGAGATCGTCGTCATGAACACCGCCGAAGGCAGCGCCAGCGAGGTGTTGGAGGTGAATTTCTTCGACGGCATCATCTTGCCGCGCGCAACACCGGCCTGGTCGGGCGTGATGCATTCGATATCCTCGATGCCGCGCCACGCCAGCCAGGCGCCGACTTCCTTCCAGTTTTTCACACCACGTTGATTTTTCACGAAGGCAGGCGTGCGGATACGTCCTCCGCGGCTCGACGGACGGACTTCCTTTTTTGCAGGCGGCATCATTCACCAGATTGGGTTGCGGATTTGGGAGTATAGCCGGGGCCGGTGATGGAAGGGAAGGGGAGCCGGCCCTGCCTTCGCCCGCCAGTTGAAAATTGCTCCAGGCAGCTTAGGTTCGACGCAAGTTCAATGACCTCGCTTGAAGACGTCGCATGCGGAAAAATCATGAATTGACCACGATCGGCTTCGATGCCGACGACACGCTCTGGCAGAACGAGCAGTTCTTCCGCATCACCGAAAAGCGCTTTGCCGCGCTGCTCGCCGATCATGCCGAGGAGGAGCATATCTCGGCAAGATTGCTGGAAGCCGAGAAGCGCAACCTCGCCGTTTACGGCTTCGGCATCAAGGGATTTACCCTGTCGATGATCGAAACGGCGATCGAGATTACCGACGGCCGCGCGCCGGCCTCGGTCATCGCCGAAATTCTCGCCGCGGGCCGCGAGATGCTTGGCCATCCGATCGAGGCGCTGCCTCATGCGCGCGAAACCGTTGAAAAACTGGCGGATGCCTATCGCCTGGTGCTGATCACCAAGGGCGACCTTTTCGATCAGGAACGCAAGCTGGCGCAATCGGGCCTCGGTGACCTGTTCGATGCCGTCGAGATCGTCAGCGACAAGAGCCCCGCTACGTATACCAGCATCTTCAGCCGCCACGGTGATGGCGCCGAAAAAAGCATGATGGTCGGCAATTCGCTCAAGTCGGACGTGGTGCCGGCCATCGAGGCCGGCAGTTGGGGCATCCACGTGCCGCATGAGCTGACCTGGGCGCTGGAATATGTCGAGCCGCCGGTCACCGCGCCTCGCTTCCGCCAGATAGCCGATCTCTCGGAACTGCCCCGGCTGGTCGAAAGCATC
The DNA here is from genome assembly GCF_055811475.1 of Mesorhizobium sp. WSM4829. NCBI lineage: Bacteria > Pseudomonadati > Pseudomonadota > Alphaproteobacteria > Hyphomicrobiales > Phyllobacteriaceae > Mesorhizobium > Mesorhizobium sp. WSM4829. The sequence continues at coordinate 73,724 of NZ_JBVVQJ010000026.1, forward strand.
GGGAAAGCCGGCTGATCGCGGGTCTCGGCGCCGGACCGGACGTGCGCGGCAGGCGTATCGATGCCGGACATTGCGCGTCGCAATCCTTGTTGTTCGCTCCGCCAAAGAGCCGCGCTGTCGCTGACCCTCCATCGCGCGGCCCCCTCCAACGCGCGGCTCTTGTACAATCGATGCCGTAAAATCGTTTTCTACTTGCAAATCAGTCGCAATTGCAGAATATGCGACAAGCGCGGCGTCACAGCGCCCGCGGGCATGCGAGTAATCGCGACAGGAGATTTTGATGATCGAGAGACACGGGCGATGGGTTGCCGTCGGGTTGATGGCTGCGGTTTTCGCTGCGGCAGTGGCTTCAAGCCCAGCGAAAGCGCAGGAAAAATTCAAGGCCGTGACGACCTTCACCGTCATCGCCGACATGGCGAAGAACGTGGCGGGCGACGCAGCGATCGTGGAATCGATCACCAAGCCGGGGGCGGAGATCCACAATTACGCGCCGACGCCGGGCGACATTCAGCGGGCTCAGGGCGCAAAGCTCATTCTGTGGAACGGGCTCAACCTCGAAGTCTGGTTCGAAAAATTCTTCCAGAACCTCAGTGACGTGCCCGGCGCCATCGTCTCCGAGGGCGTCCAACCGATGAGCATCGCTGAGGGACCCTATACCGGCAAACCGAATCCGCATGCCTGGATGTCGCCGACAAACGCGCTGATCTACGTCGACAACATCCGCGACGCCTTCGTCGAGCACGATCCGGCGCATGCCGAGACCTACAAGGCCAATGCGGAAGCCTACAAGGCAAAGATAGAGGCGGCCGTCGCGCCGATCCGCGATAAGCTCGCCTCGATCCCGCAGGACAGGCGCTGGCTGGTGTCGAGCGAAGGCGCTTTCTCGTACCTCGCACGCGATTTCGCGCTGAAGGAGCTTTATTTGTGGCCGATCAACGCTGACCAGCAAGGCACCCCGCAGCAGGTTCGCAAGGTGATCGACGCCGTCAGGGACAACAAGATCGTCGCCGTCTTCAGCGAAAGCACCGTGTCGGACAAGCCGGCCCGGCAGGTCGCGCGCGAGACGGGGGTCCATTACGGCGGCGTGCTCTACGTCGATTCCCTCAGCGAGGCGGACGGCCCGGTGCCGACCTATATCGACCTGCTGCGTGTGACATCGGATACAATTCAGAAAGGCCTCGCCGCAGGGCTGTCGCAATGAACGAAGCCGTTCCGCCTCTTGCCGCCGCGTCGCAGGATGCGGGAGGCGGTCTCGCCGTGCGCGGCGCGACCGTCACCTACCGCAACGGCCTCACGGCGCTGCGCGATGCGAGCTTTGAAATTCCGACAGGCACGATCACGGCACTTGTCGGTGTCAACGGCTCGGGCAAGTCGACGCTGTTCAAAGCCATCATGGGCTTCGTGCGGCTGGCAAAGGGAGAGATTCTTGTACTCGGACGGCCGGCCGCGGCCGCGCTGAGGAAGAACGTCGTCGCCTATGTGCCGCAGGCCGAGGAGGTCGACTGGGACTTTCCAGTACTGGTCGAGGACGTCGTCATGATGGGGCGTTACGGCCATATGGGCATGATGCGCCTGCCGAAGGCGGCTGATCGCGAGGCGGTTACATCAGCGCTTGCGCGTGTCGGCATGAGCGATTTCCGCAAGCGCCAGATCGGCGAGCTTTCGGGCGGGCAGAAGAAGCGCGTCTTTCTCGCTCGGGCGCTGGCGCAGGACGGGCGAGTCATCCTGCTCGACGAGCCCTTCACTGGCGTCGATGTCAGGACCGAGGACGCTATCATCGAACTGCTGCGCGCGCTCCGGGACGAAGGCCGGGTGATGCTGGTTTCGACGCATAATCTGGGTAGCGTGCCGGAGTTCTGCGACCGTGCCGTGCTGCTCCGCAACACGGTCCTTGCCTACGGGCCGACAGGCCAGACCTTCACGCAGGCGAACCTGGAAAAGGCTTTCGGCGGCGTCTTGCGTCATTTCGTGCTGGGCGGAGCCGGGCTGCATGAGGACGACGACAGGCGCCGCCTTGCCGTCATCACCGACGACGAGCGGCCACTGGTCTTCTACGGAGAGAACGGAGCCATGCAGCACAAGATGCGGGAACCGGACGAATGAGTGTCCTGCTCGAGCCATTCGGCTACGAATACATGCTCAATGCCATGTGGGTGTCCGCCCTGGTCGGCGGTGTCTGCGCCTTCCTGTCCTGCTATCTGATGCTGAAAGGCTGGTCGCTGATCGGTGACGCGCTCTCGCATTCGATCGTGCCGGGCGTCGCCGGCGCCTATATGCTGGGCCTTCCCTTCTCGATCGGCGCCTTCTTCTCCGGCGGGCTCGCCGCCGCAGTGATGCTCTTCCTCAACCAGCGGACCAAGCTGAAGGAAGACGCCATCATCGGCCTGATCTTCTCCTCCTTCTTCGGCCTCGGCTTGTTCATGGTGTCGCTGTCGCCGACCTCGGTGAATATCCAGACGATCGTGCTCGGCAACATTCTGGCCATCACTCCGGAAGACACGCTTCAGCTCGCCATCATAGGCTTCGTCTCGCTCGCCGTCCTGCTGGTGAAATGGAAGGATCTGATGGTGGTCTTCTTCGACGAGAGCCATGCCCGCTCGATCGGCCTCAACCCGAGCGCGCTCAAGATCATGTTCTTCATGCTGCTATCGGCCTCCACGGTCGCCGCGCTTCAGACCGTCGGCGCCTTCCTGGTCATCTGCATGGTGGTGACCCCCGGCGCGACCGCCTATCTTCTGACGGACCGGTTTCCGCGCCTGCTCGTCATCGCGGTCGTCATCGGCGCGGCGACGAGTTTCACCGGCGCCTATGTCAGCTATTTCCTCGACGGCGCCACCGGCGGCATCATCGTCGTGCTGCAGACTCTGATCTTTCTCGCCGCCTTCTTCTTCGCTCCCAAGCATGGAATGCTGGCAGCCCGCCGCCGCTCGGCGCGGGCCTTGGAGGCCAGCCTGTGAGCGTCCTCGATACACTGCTTACCCCCTTCCAGTTCGGCTTCATGGTCAATGCGCTGATTGCTTCGGTGCTGGTCGCCGTGCCGACGGCGCTGCTCTCCTGCTTTCTCGTTCTCAAGGGCTGGTCGCTGATGGGCGACGCCATCAGCCACGCCGTCTTTCCCGGCGTGGTCATCGCTTACATCCTCGGATTCCCCTATTCGATCGGCGCCTTCGCCGCCGGGATGGTCTGCGCTCTCGCCACCGGCTTCCTCAAGGACAACAGCCGCATCAAGCAGGACACGGTCATGGGCATCGTCTTCTCCGGCATGTTCGGCCTCGGCCTGGTGCTCTACGTAAAAATCCAGTCCGACGTGCATCTCGACCACATATTGTTCGGCGACGTTCTGGGCATCGGCCTGCGCGACATCGTCGAAACGGGGCTCATTGCTGCGATTACGGCCGGCATCATCGGCATCAAGTGGCGCGACTTCCTGCTGCACGCCTTCGACCCGGCTCAGGCGCGCGCGGTCGGTCTTCGGGTCAACCTGCTCCATTACGGCCTGCTTTGCCTGATCTCGCTCACCATCGTCGGCGCGCTGAAGGCGGTCGGCATCATCATGGCCATCGCCATGCTGATCGCGCCGGGCGCCATCGCCTTCCTGCTGACAAGAAAGTTCAGCGCCATGCTGATCCTGTCGGTGGCGATCGCGGTCGCCGCATCGTTCCTAGGCGTCTATCTGTCCTTCTTCATCGACAGCGCACCGGCGCCGACCATCGTTCTCATGCTGTCTGCCGCCTTCATCGCTGCTTTCGTCGTCACCACACTCAAGGCGGGTCGAATGGAGCTCGGCGAGGAGGGCTAGAAACTGGCGGTCATTCTCTGGTTTGACGAGAGCGACGCTGTTTCTGGATCGGCTTCACGTAGATCTCCAGTCTGTGGCTGATGATCGTGAATCCGTGCTGTCGAGCGATTTCCTCCTGGAGCCGCTCGATCTCCGCCGACTGGAACTCGATGACATCTCCCGTCTCGATGTTGATGAGATGATCGTGATGCTCGCGGGGGACGGTTTCGTATCTGGCGCGCCGATCGCCAAAGGTGTGCCGCTCCAGAATGCCCTTTTCGCGCAGAAGGCTGACGGTGCGATAGACAGTGGCGAGCGCGATCGTCGGCTCGATGGCGACAACACGGCGATGGAGTTCCACCACATCCGGATGGTCGCTGGATTCGGATAGAACGCGCATGATGACGCGGCGCGGACCGGTGATGCGCAGTCCGAGTTCCCTGCAAAGCGCGGCGATGGTCTGTTCTGAGGACATGTCATGATCCGCCGATATCGACAGCCATGTCGCGAAGTCGGAACATGCCTGCGGATTTGTTCGAAGGTGCTATCCCAGATGCGTCGCAATTGCAAAAGGACATCGGACTGGGTTCGCTGTCAGGCGGTCACATACTGACATAAGAGATTCAGATCCGATCGCAAGAAGCGAGGAAGGAGCCGGATAGGACGCCGGCTAGCTGCGTCCGAGCCCGATCAAATGGTCGATCACCGGCTGCAGCCGTTCGGTCGTGATCGGCTTGACGACCACCGCATCGACGACGCTCGACAGGCCGAGGCTCTCCGGTGTGCCGCTCTTGGTCGAGAGCAGGATCACCGAGGGACGCGATCTGCCCGAGATGCGTCGAAGCGCGTCGATACGCGACATCAGTGCGTCGCAGTCCTTGTTGTCGGCTCCGCCATCGAGAACGACAGCTCCGGGAATGAGCGAGCGCAGCGTCGCTGCCGCCGTTTCGGGCGATTCCGAGATCGGTTTGAGCCCAGACCGTTCGACGATTTTCGAAACCACCACCCGGTTGACCGGCGATTTTCCGACGACGAGCACGCGGGTGAAGTCGGTGAGCATTTCGGGGTCCACATTCCGGCTCATCAAACTCAACTGGTTCACAGTGCGATTCAAGGGGCGCATGAGCAGGGCGGGCACTCGCTAGTTTCAATGCAGGGTTGTACTTTGGAAACAATTGCCGTGAGATCGCTGCCTATGTCAAGCTGAAATGGCCGGCGTCGAGAACATCGCAAGAAAGGTTAAAATTTAAAGCAAGTTCTTTTCTGGCCGTGCATGCAAACTGGTTGTGCAAGTGCAAAATCACCTGCGCAGAGAACTGCGCAGGTGATGCCGCATCCGCCAGCAGGATTTCGTCGGATTTCGATCAGCCGACGCTCCGCTGCGTGACGATGACCGGGATCAGCAGGTCGCCCCAGTTGCCGTCGCCGCCATGGTGCCGTGCCGAGCGCACCAGTTCTACCGACACACCGGCCTCGACCGCCTTCATCACCGACTGGTTGAGCCTGTGCAGGTCGTTGGCCAGCATGCGGATGGTCGCCTGCTGGTCGACGGTCATCGTGGTGGCCTGTTCTTCGGCCCGTTCCTTGACGCGGCTTATCGATGCCATTGGTCTTCTCCTTGCGTATTTTTTTACCCCTTGTGGGGCGTTGCCTCTATTTTGTTGCGTTCGTGCTATTCCGCCGCCGGTTTGAACTGGGCGTGCTCGGTCGATTCATGCATGGCCGTGGTCGAAGACCGGCCACCGGTGATCGCCATCGACACGGCGTCGAAATAGCCGGTGCCGACTTCGCGCTGGTGCTTGGTCGCGGTGTAGCCGTGGGCTTCCGCCGCGAATTCAGCCTCCTGCAGTTCGGAATAAGCCGCCATCTGACGCGCCTTGTAGCCGCGGGCGAGTTCGAACATGCCGAAATTGAGCTGGTGAAAACCGGCCAGCGTGATGAACTGGAACTTGTAGCCCATGGCGCCGAGTTCCTTCTGGAACCTGGCGATGGTGGCATCGTCGAGGTTCTTCTTCCAGTTGAACGACGGCGAGCAATTATAGGCGAGAAGCTTGCCGGGATGGTGCCTGTGCACGCCCTCGGCGAACTTTTTGGCCTGCGCCAGATCGGGCTTGGAGGTTTCGCACCAGATCAGGTCGGCGTGGGGCGCGTAGGCGACGGCCCGTGCGATGCAGGGCTCGATGCCATTCCTGACTTGATAGAAGCCCTCCACCGTACGGCCGGCGCCATAGTCGACGAAGGGCTGGTCGCGCTCGTCGATGTCGGAGGTGAGCAGCTTTGCCGCTTCCGCGTCGGTGCGCGCGACGACCAGCGTCGGCGTGCCCATGACGTCGGCGGCAAGCCGCGCGGCGTTGAGGTTGCGGATGTGTGCGGCGGTCGGGATCAGCACCTTGCCGCCGAGATGGCCGCACTTCTTCTCCGACGCCAGCTGGTCCTCGTAGTGGACGCCGGCGGCACCCGCCTCGATGAAGGCCTTCATGATCTCGAAGGCGTTGAGCGGTCCGCCGAAGCCGGCTTCCGCATCGGCGACAACGGGCGCGAACCAGGTGTCGACCGAAAGCCCCTTGCCTTCGGAGGTCTCGATCTGGTCGGCGCGCTGCAGGGTGCGGTTGATGCGCTTGACCAGTTCGGGCGCTGCATTGGCGGGATAAAGCGACTGGTCCGGATACATGGCGGATGCGGTGTTGGCATCGGCCGCGACCTGCCATCCGGACAGGTAGATCGCCTTCAGTCCGGCCCGGACCTGCTGCATCGCCTGGTTGCCCGACATGGCGCCGAGCGCGTTGACGAAGTCCTCTTCGTGGATGAGCTTCCAGAGCCGGTTGGCGCCCATTTCGGCGAGGCTCTGCCGGATCTGGACCGAACCGCGCAGCCGCTTCACATCGTCCGGCGAGTAGGGCCGCTCGATGCCGTCGAAGCGGCCTTCCGGCGCCGAGGGGACGAGGTTGTAAAAATCAGTCATTGGTCGCTCCGACAGATCGTTGTTGAGATAGAAACGCCGCCTCATGAAAATTTCTGCGCCGTTTTGGTATGACAGCATTTACATTTTGACGGCGGGCCAGGCGAGGAAAACCAGAGGATTGGCTGGAAAATAAGGGAAAACCTGTGTTGCGTTTGACAGTCAGGTGCTGTAAATCTGTCATGATTGTAAAAGGCCGGCATGGCAGCGCCGCGCGGGAGTCATGTAAATTCTGTCAAGGACAGCCGAGTGGCCGATCAAAAAATCTTCGCCGGGCCGCGCATCCGCCGCATCCGCAGCGCCAAGGGCCTGACCCAGACGGCGATGGCCGAAGGTCTTGGCATCTCGCCGTCCTACCTCAATCTCATCGAGCGCAACCAGCGGCCGCTGACGGTCCAGCTGATCCTCAAGCTGGCATCTGTCTACAAGGTCGACCCGCATGAATTGCAGGGCGAGGCGAGGGGGTCGGTCACCGCCTTGAAGGAAGTGTTTTCAGATCCGCTGCTGGTTGGCGAATTGCCTGGCGACCAGGAGCTGATCGAGCTTGCCGAGGCGGCGCCCAACGCTTCCGCCGCGGTGATAAAACTGTTTCGCGCTTATCGCGAGCAGGCCGAGCGCCTTTCCGACCTCAACGAACTCCTGGCGCGTGAGGGCAAAGCGACGGCGCTGTCCGGCGCCCGCCTGCCGATCGACGAGGTGCACGAGATTTTCGAGCGCCGTCCGAACCATTTTGCCGCGCTGGAAGAGGAGGCCGAGGCATTCATTTCGGTGCTCGATCCCGGCGACGACCTGCTCGGTGCGCTGAAGGCCTGGCTGAAGCGCGAATACGGCATCGTCGTCAAGGTGCTGCCGGTCGCCACCATGCCGAACTGGCGCCGCCGCTACGACCGCCATTCGCAGCGTCTGTTCCTGTCCGAGCGCCTGTCGCCGTTCGACCAGTTGCGCGAGGTGGCGATGGAGGCCTGCCTGATCCGCATGACGGTCGCCGTGGCAAGCGAGATCCAGGCGCTGAAGCTGTCCACGGATGAGGCCCGCCGGCTCGCCCGCTTCGAGCTTGGCCGCTACGCTGCCCACGCGCTGATGATGCCCTATCAATCCTTTCACGCAGCCGCCACACGCGCGCGTTACGACATCGACGTGCTGCGCTCGCGCTTCGGCGTCTCCTTCGAGCAGGCGGCGAACCGGTTGACCACGCTGCAGCGGCCGGGCGCGCCGGGCGTGCCATTCTTCATGCTCGAGGTCGACAATGCCGGCAACCGCTTCCGCAAGGCTGGCAGCCAGGGTTTTCCGCAGAGCCGCTTCGGCGGCGGCTGTCCAAAGCTTCCCGTGCATGCCGCCTTTACCCAGCCCGGCCAGATATTCGTCGAGGCGGTGGAAATGCCCGACGGCGCCGAATTCCTCTGCGTCGCCCGCACGCTCGAGGGGCCGCAAGGCTCGTTTGCGGAGCGCCCGCGCCGTACCGCACTTCTGCTCGGCTGCGACATCGGCTTTCGTGACGAGATCGTCTACGGCGCGGCACTGCCGGGGCCGGCTGCCGCTGCGGCCGGAAAAGCCGGACAGGGCACAAGTCCGGCCACGCCGGTTGGCCCGGCCTGCCGGCTGTGCGAACGCATCGGCTGCCTCGCCCGCGCCGAGCCGCCGGTGACGCGCCCGCTCGGCCTCGACGAGATGGTGACCGGACTAAGCGCCTTCGATTTCCAGTGAGGTCCCGGCAGGCGACTGCCGTCTTTGCCACAACCATCGCTGCCCGGTGGACCACGCTCCGCCGCTGCCTTTGCGCTAGGCGAATGTGGCACGTTTCTGTCGTCCGCTGTGCCTCGTGTTGCCTCGAAATCGCCGACAGTCGCAATCATGACCGATATATCATCATCACCGTTAGCCGTTTCGCCTGTCGTCTCGCCGCGTGACGAGCGTGTCGGCTTCCTGCTGATTTTCCTGTCGGCGCTGATGTGGAGTTTCGGTGGCGCCATCGCCCGTTTCATCGACGCCGGAGACAGCTGGACGGTGGTGTTCTGGCGCTCGGTCTGGGCCGCCGCCTTCCTCTTCTGCTTCATGGTCTGGCGCGACGGCTGGCACGGCACGGTGAGGTTGTTCCGCGGCATGGGCCTGCCCGGCCTTGCCGTGGCGTTCTGCTTCGCCACCGCATCGACCTCATTCGTCGTGGCGCTTGCCTACACCACTGTCGCCAACATCCTTTTGATGCAGGCTGGCGTGCCGCTCCTGGCGGCGCTGTTTGCCTGGGTGCTGTTTCGCGAACGGGTGGCCTTGGCGACCTGGGTGGCGATTGCCGCCGTCATTGCCGGCGTTGCCATCATGGTATCGGAATCGCTCGATGGCGCGGTGTCGCCCATTGGTGACGGCCTGGCGCTGCTTATCGCCGTGATGTTTTCGATCGCCACGGTCATCACGCGACGCTTTGCCCATGTGCGCATGACGCCGGCGACCTGCCTCGGCACGATGATTGCCGCCGCATTCGCCGCGTCGCAGGCATCGCAATTCGGCGTTTCCAGCAGCGACATGGGCTTCCTGTTTGCATTCGGCGTGGTCAATCTCGGTCTCGGCCTTGCCTTTTTCGCCACCGGCGCCCGGCTGGTTCCGGCTGCTGTCGCAGCACTGCTCGGCACGTTCGAGCCGATCCTCGGCCCGATCTGGGTCTGGCTCATCCATTCCGAGGTGCCGTCCGGACGCACCATCCTTGGCGGAACGGTCGTGGTCACGGCGCTGCTCGTCCATATCGGGCTCGAATTCAAGCGTCAGACGCGGCCGGTGCGGCCGGGTGTCACCGGTATGCCGTCGCCTAATTGATGCAGCGCACGCGCCAAAGCGAGATGAGCCATTGACAATGGCGCAGCCGCGCGGGCAGGCTGTCAATACGGCAACAACAAGACAGGCTCATCTTGCCAAGTCTCCCCTCCGGCCCGACCGAGACCGGACAACATCGTCGTATCCCTGCCCGCGCCGTGGCGAGAGCCTTTGACGGCGCCGGAATGCCACCTGGATCACGAGAAAGGAACCGGGGGATCGGCCGTTGCGCATCGAACCGCTGTCGTGTTGGCGGTTCGCGCTTGTCGCTTGTCGGAAAGCCCAATAATCTGAAGCAAACGCCCAGCCGCGCAGCCCCGCGACGAGCTGGCGATGGAACACTCATCAAAGGAGAGACGCATGATCCGCAAAGCATTCTGGCTTTCGGCGACCTCGGCATTTCTGGCGCTTTTCACCCTCGGCGCTCATGCCCAGGAGCGCGTCGTCAACGTCTATAACTGGTCGGATTACATCGACAGCTCGATCATCGACGACTTCACCAAGGAAACGGGCATCAAGGTCACCTACGACACCTTCGATTCCAACGAGCTGCTTGAGACGAAACTGCTTGCCGGCGGCAGCGGCTACGACGTTGTCGTACCGACCGCCAATTTCCTCGCACGCCAGATCCAGGCAGGGGTGTTCCAGAAGCTCGACAAGTCGAAGCTGCCCAACATTTCCAACATGTGGGACGTCGTTTCGGAGCGCACGACCAAGTACGATCCCGGCAACGAATATTCGATCAACTACATGTGGGGCACGGTCGGCCTCGGCTATAACGTCAAGAAAGTGCAGGAAGCGCTCGGCACCGACAAGATCGACAGCTGGGACGTGTTCTTCAACCCGGAAAAGCTGGCCAAGCTGAAGGATTGCGGCGTCTTTGTCCTCGATTCTCCGAGCGACATCCTGCCGAACGTCTTCAAATATCTGGGCATCGATCCCGAGACCACATCGCCGGACGATTTCGCCAAGGCCGAAGAAGTGATGCTGAAGGTCAGGCCTTACATCCGCAAGTTCCACTCGTCTGAATATATCAACGCGCTGGCCAATGGCGACATCTGCCTGGCCGTTGGCTGGTCGGGCGACGTGTTCCAGGCGCGCGACCGTGCGACGGAAGCAAACCAGGGCGTTGAGATCGCCTATTCCGTGCCGAAGGAAGGCGCCGAAATGTGGTTCGACCAGATGGCGATCCCGGCCGACGCGCCGCATGTCGCCGAAGCTCATGAATTCCTGAACTACATGATGAAGCCGGAAGTCATCGCCAAGGCGAGCAATTTCGTCTTCTACGCCAATGGCAACAAGGCGTCGCAGCAATTCATCGACAAGGAGATACTCGAGGATCCGGCGATCTACCCGGACGAGGCGACGCTGGCGAAACTGTTCACCATCACCCCCTATGATTCCAAGACCCAGCGCGTCGTCACCCGCACCTGGACCAGGATCGTCACCGGGCAGTAAGCGACAATCAGCGACCCCGGCAGGTGCTGCCGGGGTCAAGTCTTCTGGGGATAGAACGCGAGCACGGAGTGGGACATGAAATCGCTTGGCAGCATCCGCAGGGATTTCGCGCCATGGAACGATCCGAACGCCAAGCCGTACATCCAGTTCGACAAGGTCACCAAGAAGTTCGGTGACTTCACTGCCGTCAACAATTTGTCGCTGACCATATTCGAGCGCGAGTTCTTTGCCCTGCTCGGCGCATCCGGCTGCGGAAAGTCGACGCTTCTGCGGATGCTCGCCGGTTTCGAGGAGCCGACCGCCGGCCGCATCCTGCTCGACGGCCAGGATCTGCGCGGCATCCCGCCATACCGGCGGCCGGTCAACATGATGTTCCAGTCCTATGCGCTGTTCCCGCATATGACGGTCGAGAACAACATTGCCTTCGGCCTCAAGCAGGACGGCATGCCGAAGCCCGAGATCGCGGCGCGCGTTGGAGAGATGCTGAAGCTGGTCAAGCTCGAGCAGTTCGCCAAGCGCAAGCCGCACCAATTGTCCGGCGGCCAGCGCCAGCGCGTCGCGCTTGCCCGCTCGGTCGCCAAGCGGCCGAAGGTGCTGCTGCTCGACGAGCCGTTGGGCGCGCTGGACAAGAAGTTGCGCGAGGAAACCCAGTTCGAGCTGATGGATCTGCAGCAGTCACTCGGCCTCACCTTCGTTGTCGTCACCCACGACCAGGAAGAGGCGATGACCATGGCCGACCGCATCGCCATCATCGACAAAGGCGAGGTGATGCAGGTGGCGACGCCGGCGGAAGTCTACGAGGCGCCGGGCTCCCGTTTCGTCGCCGGCTTTGTCGGCAACGTCAATATGTTCGAAGGCAAGATTGCGCATGGCGAGGCGGGTGCGGCAAGCATCGATGCCGGCAACGGCATCACCATCCGCACCGAGCATGCCGGCGATGCCGCAACTGGCGCGGCCGTCGCCTTCGCGATCAGGCCGGAGAAGATCAGGATATCGTCGACGAGACCGGCCGGCGCCGTCAACGCCATCGAGGGCGAGGTCTACGATATCGCCTATCTCGGCGACATGACCGTCTATCACGTCAGGCTGGACGACGGCCAGGTGGTGCGAGCGAGCACGATGAACGCGGCCCGCATCACCGAGGATCCGCTGAGCTGGAACGACCGTGCCTGGGTGTCGTTCCGGCCGGATGCCGGCGTCGTGCTGACGCGATAGGGGCGGCCATGTCGAATGCCGCTGTCACCGCTGCAACAAGCTCTCGAGCCACCGCTGCGGACAAATCCGCCCTGGCCAGGCTGGGAGAGGCCTTCGTTGGCCGTCTTGTCATCCTCATCCCGTATCTATGGCTGGTCTTTTTCTTCCTTGTTCCGTTCGTCATCGTCTTCAAGATCTCGCTGTCGCAGACCGCGATCGCCATACCGCCCTACACGCCGGTGCTCGGCTTCGGCGACGGCCTTGCCGGTTTCTTCGCCCAGCTGAATGAGCTCAGCATCGACAACTACACATGGCTGACGCAGGACGCGCTCTACGTCAACGCCTATGTGACCAGCGTCATCGTCGCCGCCATCTCGACGGTGCTGACATTGCTTGTCGGCTACCCGATCGCCTACGGCATGGCGCGCGCCCCGGCGATGCTGCGCCCGACTTTGCTGATGCTGGTGATCCTGCCGTTCTGGACCTCGTTCCTGATCCGGGTCTACGCCTGGATCGGCATCCTCAAGCCTGAGGGGCTGCTCAACCAACTGCTGCTCGCCACCGGCGTTATCAGCCAGCCGCTGATCATCCTCAACACCTATACGGCGATCTTCATCGGCATCGTCTATTCCTACCTGCCGTTCATGGTGCTGCCGCTCTATTCGTCGCTGGAAAAGATGGATTATTCGCTGATCGAGGCAGCCAAGGATCTCGGCTGCCCACCGACCAGCGCCTTCTGGAAGATCACCTTTCCGCTGTCGCTACCCGGCGTCATCGCCGGCTGCCTGCTGGTGTTCATCCCCGCCGTCGGCGAATTCGTCATTCCCGACCTGCTCGGCGGCTCACAGACGCTGATGATCGGCAAGACGCTGTGGAACGAGTTCTTCGCCAATCGTGACTGGCCGGTGTCTTCGGCCGTCGCCGTCATCCTGCTGTTGCTGCTGATCGTGCCGATCATGCTCTTCCAGCGGGCCCAGGCCCGCGCCCAGGAGCAGGACAGATGAACCCGACCTGGAGCCGCTTCAACATCACTTCGATCGTGCTCGGCTTTGCCTTTCTTTACCTGCCGATCGTCCTGCTCGTCGTCTTCTCTTTCAACGAATCGAAACTGGTCACCGTCTGGGGCGGCTTCTCGACCAAATGGTACGTCTCGCTGTTCCACAACCAGGGTCTCATGGACGCCACCTGGGTAACGGCCCGTGTCGCCGTCATCTCGGCCACCGTGGCGACCGTGCTCGGCACGCTGGCGGCTCTCACCTTGACGCGCTACACGCGCTTCAAGGGCCGGACGCTGTTTTCCGGCATGGTCTTTGCGCCGCTGGTCATGCCGGAAGTCATTACCGGCCTGTCGCTGCTGCTGCTCTTCGTCGCCGTCGGTCTCGACCGCGGTTTTGTCACCGTCACGCTTGCCCACATCACCCTGACCATGTGCTTCGTCGCCGTCGTCGTGCAGTCGCGCCTGATCACGTTCGACCGCTCGCTCGAAGAAGCCGCGATGGATCTTGGCGCGCCGCCGGTGAAGACCTTCTTCCAGATCACGCTGCCGGTCATCATGCCGGCGATCGTGTCCGGCTGGATGCTGGCGTTCACACTGTCGCTCGACGATCTGGTCATCGCCAGCTTCACCTCAGGGCCTGGCGCCACCACGCTGCCGATGAAGATCTACAGCCAGGTTCGTCTCGGTGTGACGCCGGAGATCAACGCCGCCTGCACCATCCTGATCGCGGTTGTGGCGGTCGGCGTCATCATCGCGTCGCTCGCCAACAAGCGGCGCGAGGTCCAGCGCCAGCGCGACGAGCAGGCCGCTCAGCGTGGGTGACGAAAGGGGCGGCAGCAGCAAAAGCCGGCAGGAAGCACTTCTGACGACGACCGCAGCAGCTTTGTTGCCTACTCGCCGGATACCCCGCGGCTTATCGGCGAAATGAACGGCGTGCTCCACGTTCCGCCGATGAAGAACGAAGACTGGTTGGGACCTTGGCTATTTGTCTGCGTGGCTGGCTGGTCCGCCTGAATGATGCCGCCGGACAGCGCCAGTCCGCGCCCGGCATAGGAGGCGATACCGGAAAGCCAGATCTTGTACTTCGCCGAATTCGCTTCGGCCTTGTCGATCTTCGCCACACCGTTCGAAATGCTCGCCTTGAGTTCGGCCCCGTCGATCGGCAGCGTTCCGTCGGAGACATCATCGAGCGCGAAGAACCCGCCCTGTTCATTGTGTTTGAGAAACGCCGGCAGGTTGAACCGGCTCAACGCGCCTTGGCCGAATTTCGCCGAAACCGAGCCGTCGGCATTTTCGAAAATGGAATCCCAGGTTCTGCCCGGCCCCTTGAGGATGACCGAAACGGTTCCCGTGCCGATCGGCACCAGTCGCGTCATTCCGGCTGCGGTGCCAAAAGCCCCGCCGTCGATGTCGGAGGCGAGCAGCCTGATCTCGACCTGCGTGCCTTCCGGCTTGCGGTCGAAACGAAGGCTGCTCTGGATGTTGCCGCCAAAGGCCGATGCATCGGAAATATCGAAGACGGCAAGACCGTTCTTGACCTGGGCAGCGGCGGCGACGTCGGCAAGCTGGATGGCGCCTGCGGTGGCCTGCGCTGCCGACAGTCTGAGATCGAGATCGATGCGGTCGGCGACGCTTATGTCGATTTCGCCGGGGCCAGCGCCGTTCGCGGGCGCCAAGGGTGCGAAGGCGGAGAGAAACGACCGCAGGTCGAGCGTCTCGAAGGCGAGCGTACCGGCGATCACCGGCCGCGCCTCGCCAAAGGAGAAATCCAGCGCACCCATTCCCGGATTGTCGTCCAGGGCGATCTCGGTGTTTTCGAATTTAATGCGGCCGGAGGTCGCCGTGAGCTTGCTGGAAACGGAAACCGAGCCAATTGCTGCGCCCGGCGCGATGCCGGCCCGCGACCATTCGAGCGCGCGCCTGAGCGAGGGTGCGGCAAATTTTGCCTGGCCGTCGAAATAGGCGTTCTCGGACATGCTGGCCACGCCGTCGAACGAAAAACTGGCAGGGGCCGCCTTGAAGGAAAGCGTCATCGGCGCCGCACCTCCGCCAAACAGCACCAGCGGGTTTGACGATGCGGCATCCACGGCGACGCTTTCGCCGCGCCAGATCCCGGTCGCCGACAGCGTCGCATTGCTGTTCATTGCGGCCCAGTTCGCCTGACCGCTCAGGCTGCTCAGTATCTCAGCGTCCTTGCCATCGACGGAGGTCACCACGCGGCCGTTCCTGAACTCCACGGTGCCGAACGGATCAGCCGGCAGCTTGCTGAGGTCCGGCTTGGCTGGATTGGCGCTGACAACGGCGCGAGCGATGTCGATGGACCGGGTGATGCGCCCGCCCGAAGGCAGGGCGGGCAGAAAAAATCCATGTGCTGCGCGTTGAACCCTGATCGTCGGCCGGATCAGCCGCGCCGTCGAGAACACCACATTGCCACGCAACGCCGCCATGGCGGAGAGATTGACCTCGACCCGTTCAGCCTCGATCACCGGCGGCGCGTCGGTCTCTGTCCATTGCGAAAGCGTCACGTCGGCCAGGATGGCACGGAAATTCGGCCAGACCTCGATCCGTGGCGCGCCGTCGATGGTGACCCTGAAACCGCTCCACGCACTCATTTCCCAAGCGATGCGGTCGCGCACGATACGGGTCGAGGCGACGAGCGGCAGGGCGGCAACGGCCAGCGCGATGACCAGCACGGCAACGCCGATCGCCCATATTCCGCGCCGGATCAAAGGTGATGGCATGTCGCCCCGTATGCTTCCGTTCCGACAAAAAATCGCCCGACGGGTGTAACCCCCAGTCGTTACCTACGACTTAGGGCTGTCGCATTTCAAGTCTTTATGGCCCAGCGATGGCATTTGCGCACCATCCGCGTCGCCCGGCCGAACAAAATCTTGCTCTGCTGCGCTGCGATATGCATAAGCGATGCCAATGCATGTCGCCAAAATGCGCAACGTTTTTGGATAACGACATGATAATAACAAAAGTCTAAAGCGCGTCGCGTGAATCTCTTCAAGCGTAACGTGCTTTAAGGAGGAACGTTCATGGCTGGCGACGCACCGCTCTGGATACCGACCAAAGACCAGATCGACGCGGCGCCGATGACCGCCTTCATGCAGGCCGCGGCGGCCGCAACCGGCAAGGTTTTTTCCGCCTACGGCGATCTTCATCGTTGGTCGATCGACGATCGCGAGGCGTTCTGGAGCCTGGTCTGGGAGTTTTGCGGGATCGTCGGCGACAAGGGCGCCAATGGGGGCGCCAATGGGGGCGCCGGTGGCGGGATCAGTGGCGGTGAGCGCGTGCTTGTCGATGGCGAGAAGATGCCCGGCGCCGCCTTCTTTCCCGACGCCAAGCTTAACTTCGCCGAGAACCTGTTGAAAAAAACCGGGCTCGGTGACGCCATCGTCTTTCGCGGCGAGGACAAGGTCGAGCGCCGGCTCTCCTGGAACGAGTTGCATGCGCTGACCTCGCGGCTGCAGCAGCTTTTCCTGTCGCTCGGGGTGAAAAAGGGCGACCGCATCGCTGCCATGATGCCCAACATGCCGGAGACGGTCGCGGCAATGCTGGCGACAGCCTCGATCGGGGCCGTGTGGTCGTCCTGCTCTCCCGATTTCGGCGAGCAGGGCGTTCTGGACCGGTTCGGCCAGATCGAGCCTGTCGTCTTCATCGCGCCCGACGGTTACTGGTACAATGGCAAGGCGATCGAGGTTGCCGACAAGATCGCGGCCGTTGCGGCAAAGCTCGTCACCGTCCGCAAGATCCTGATCGTCGACTATCTCGGCACGTCGACCGACGTGGCGGCGACCATCGAGAAGGCGACTGCGCTGGACGAGGCGCTCTCATCCTTCGCTGCCAAGTCGGTCACCTTCGAACGGTTGCCGTTCGCGCAGCCGCTCTACATCCTGTTTTCTTCCGGAACGACCGGCATTCCCAAATGCATTGTCCATTCGGCCGGCGGAACGCTGATCCAGCATGTCAAGGAAGAACGGCTCCACGCCGGCCTGCTAGACGGCGACCGCTTCTTTTATTTCACCACCTGCGGCTGGATGATGTGGAACTGGCTGGTCTCAGGCCTGGCGTCGGGCGCAACCCTTCTGCTTTATGACGGGTCGCCCTTCTACCCCGACGGCAACGTGCTGTTCGACTTCGCCGACGCCGAGAAGATGACCTATTTCGGCACCTCGGCCAAATTCATCGATTCCGCGCGCAAGGCCGGCCTCAGGCCGATCAACACGCACGATCTTTCCAGCGTGCGCACGATCTCCTCCACCGGCTCGCCACTGTCGCCGGAAGATTTCCGCTTCGTCTATGACGGCATCAAGAAAGACGTGCATCTCGCCTCCATCTCTGGCGGCACCGACATCGTCTCCTGCTTCGTGCTCGGCGTGCCGACCCAACCGGTATGGATCGGAGAGATCCAGGGACCTGGCCTCGGCCTCGCCGTCGATGTCTGGGACGACGACGGCCAGCCGCTCAGGCAGGAAAAGGGTGAGCTCGTCTGCACCAAGGCGTTCCCGGCGATGCCGATCGGCTTCTGGAACGATCCCGAAGGCAAGAAATACCACGCAGCCTATTTCGAGCGCTTCGACAATGTCTGGTGCCACGGCGACTTCGCCGAATGGACCGCCCATGGCGGCCTGATCATCCACGGCCGTTCCGATGCGACGCTCAACCCGGGCGGTGTGCGGATCGGCACGGCGGAAATCTACAACCAAGTCGAGCAGATGCCGGAAATCCTGGAAGCGCTGTGCATCGCCCAGGATTTCGACAATGATGTGCGGGTCGTGCTGTTCGTGCGGCTGGCGGCCGGCGTTGAACTCGACGCCGAGCTGGAAAAACGCATCCGCGCGAAAATCCGCAGCGGCGCGAGCCCGCGCCACGTGCCGGCTAAAATCGTCGCCGTCGCCGACATTCCTCGCACCAAATCGGGCAAGATCACCGAGCTTGCGGTGCGCGACGTGGTGCATGGCCGTGCCGTCAAGAACAAGGAGGCGCTGGCCAATCCCGAAGCGCTCGAGCTGTTCCGCGACCTGCCGCAGCTGGCCGATTAGTTTCTCGAGGTCCAAGACATGCGATCCGTCACGCGTTCAAACGGAGCCGAGCATGGTTAACGAAATATCTCGCTCGAATTTACCTAGATTTCATGAGTGGTACACATTGGTAAATTATTCGCGGCGCCGGTAAGGTTTTGTTAAGGGCCGACATCGATAGTCGTGCGTAACTTGAGGGAGAAATCCCGTTCCTCTAAATCCCCAGAGGATCTGAATTCGCTCAAGCCCCGATGTACAGCAATCGATCATTCAAGGCGTCCTGTTGGACGCCTTTCTTTTTGGAGCATCGGACCCAAAAGGGGCACCGGTTTTGGGAAAATCCGATGCTCAAACAAAAAGACAGAGCATCGGACCCAAAAGTGGGCACCGGTTTGGGAAATCCGGTGCTCAAACAAAGAGATAGAGCGGCGATACGGACGGGCCGAAAGTCCGCTGCCCTAATCCGCCAGCACGCGGGTCGACGGGAAAGCGACTTCGACCAGAGTGCCCTCGCCGGGCGTCGAGTTGATGGTGAACCGGGCCCGGTTCGCCTCGACCATGGCCTTGGTCAGCGGGAGCCCGAGACCGGTGCCGTCGCCGCGCCCGCGCTTAAGCGCGTTGAGCTGCTTGAACGGCTTGAGCGCCTGCTCGATCTCGGACTGGCTCATGCCGATGCCGGTGTCGCGCACGCGCATCACGACGTCGCCGGAGATCTCGTAGGCTGTCGATACGATCACCTGGCCGCCGGCCTGCGTGTAGCGGATGGCATTCGACAGGATGTTCAGCGCGATCTGGCGCACGCTGCGCAGATCGGCCACCACTTCCGGCAGCCGGGAGGCGAAGCTGGAGCGGATGATGACGCGTTCGCGGTTGGCTTGCGGCTGCATCATCGCCACCGTCTCGGCCAGCGTGTCGTTGAGCGACACTGCCTCATAGGCCATCTCCTGCTGGCCGGCCTCGATTTTCGAAATATCGAGCAGATCGTTGACCAGGTCGAGCACATGGTTGCCCGACCGGTTGATGTCGCGCAGATAGTCGCGGTAGCGGTCATTGGCGACCGGTCCGAATTTCTCGTCGACCATCAGCTCGGAGAAGCCGATGATGGCGTTGAGCGGCGTGCGGATTTCGTGGCTGATGCGGGCGAGGAAGTCGGTCTTCTGCGAGGAAGCGCGCTCGGCCACAGCGCGCGCCTGGGTCAGATCCTCTTCGGCCCGCTTCCACTGGGTGATGTCGCGCACCACCGCGCAGAAACCGCTGTCGTTGGGCAGCCTGCCGATGGTCATGAACAGCGGAATGAAGCGCCCCTGCGCCTCGCGTCCGATCACCTCGCGGCCGTCGTTGAGCACGCTCGCCACGCCGGGCTCGGATAATCCGTCGAGATAGTCTCGCGCGGCGCGCTGGCTTTCGATCGCGAACAGCGAGACGAAGGGTTTTCCGGTCACCTCGTCGCTGTCGAAACCGAACAGCGCCTCCGCCGGTCGGCTGATCGAGCGGATCGTTCCGTCTCGGCCGATCAGCACGACGCCGTCGGTCGCGGTGTCGATGATGGTGCGCATCTCGGCGATGCGCGCCTTGAGCTCCGAAGTGTCCGGCTGCGTCTGGTCGTCGGCGGCACCTGCTGCCTCGTCGTCGCCGGAACGGCGCACGACCAGCATCAGCGCCTTGCCGCTACGCCAGGGAACCGAGCGCAGAATGGCCTCGATCGGGAACTCCTGACCGTCACGCGTCTTCAACCGCAGCGCGTGATCGGTTCCATCGGAGGCGCTGCCGTCGTAAGGATCGGCAAACAGCGCGTCGAGGCCACCGGCATCCTCCAGCTGGTCGAGCGTGTCATAGCCGGTCAGGCTGAGGAATTCCTCGTTCGCATAGTGAAGATCGTCGCCGGAATGGATCAGCAGCGGCACCGGCAGCTTGCCGAGGATCGAAATGTCCGGAGCCTTGTTGTCGTCCGCGGTCGAAAAAGCCGACGGCACGAACCCTTCGAGCTTGAGCGGCGGCACCGGCAGGCGCGGCCGCTCGACCGTCGCCGGCTCGACGTCGCCGGCATCGCCGATGCCATCGGTTGGCGAACCGGTTTCGCCGTCATCGGGTCGCGCCGAGTCCTCGCTGTCTTCTGCATCGCGGAAATCGGCGGCCGTCATGCTGTCGGCGTCTTCGGCGATCGATCGACTGGCGGCGTCGGTGGGCTCAGCGATCTCCTGCGCCGGTTTGTCCGGCTCGGAGACCGGCGCACAGTCGCCATCGTCGGTGACGTAGTCCCGGTCGGCATAGTCGAGCAGCGAGCCTGAGAGGTCGGACACGGTTGCTTGCGGCTGCTCACCGTCGAGCCTTGCGACATCCTTCTCGTCTTCGACATCGGTTTCGGTCGGTTCCGCCGCAGCCGGCTCTGCCGCAATTGCGGCAGCGGACTGTTCGGTCGGGGGATTGTCCTTCTTGAGCCGCTCGCCGATCTCACGGAATGCACTGCGTTCCAGCGTCGACAGGCCTTTGTCGTTGGCCGGCTGCCTGTGCTCCGCCAACCGGATCACCTTGTCGGCTAAGCGCCGCTCCGGCTTCGGCACGATGGTCAGCGCCGGCACCTCGCCCTGGAACGGGTCGGTTTCGTCAGGCGTTTTGGCGACTTCCGGCTCGACGGCCACGGGGACGTCGGCATTGGCGACAAGCGCCATGCCGATCGCTTCCGGATCGACCACCGCATCGCCGGTGCGAGCAACGCCGAAACCGCGAAAGCCTTCGAAGGCACGGCTGCGGCCGTAGACGGGCAGCGCCGCCAGGTCGACGGGTATCTTGAAATCGGTGCCGGCGACCGGCCACAGCACCGAGCGGCCGGACCAGGTATCGCGTCGGTCGAGCAGGCCGGCGATGTCGCCGGTCGCATCGAGGTCGAAGGTGGCCGCGACGTCCCTGAAGCGCCGGCCGATCACATCGGCGGCAGGCTTGCCGACGAGTTCCGCGAATTCCGGCGACAGCGCACTGAACCTGCCCTCGGCGTCGGTGCGCCAGACGAAACGCAGGGGCGCCGCCGCGCGGTCGATCGAGGGGATGGCATTTTTGACCGGGGAGGCGGCCCTGACGGCATTTTGTGCGAAGCTTTCTGCCGAAGCATCCGCCTCGACAGGACCGGATGCATCCGGTCCCGGCTTTTGCGCCTCCTCCTCGCTGGCGCTGAAATACCAATGGTCATGCTGTGGAGGTATCCCGCCGGCCGCTTCCGGACCCTGCTCGGTTGAATCAGGCGCAGTTGAATGAGATCCGGTCGAATCGACCCCAGTGGAATCGGGCCCACTGGAGTCGGGGACATCATGCTCCGCCGACAGCGAAGTGTCTTCGTCGGCCGCCGCAACTGTCTGCACTGCCGCAGCCGTTTTCGCGACTGTTGCCGGCGGGTTGTCCTGTTGTGCTTTTGGCGGGACTGCGGCATCGGCCGCCGCCCCTGCGCTGAGCACGCCAGCAGGGGCTGCTTCGGAGTCCAGCTGGTTCTCGTCGATCACCACCAGCAGGTGCCGCTCGTCAGTCAGCCGGGCGAGGCCGGCCGGGTAGGAAGCGGTGCCGCCAGGAACGAGGCGTTTGACGGCGCGACCGCTCTCGTTCGCAACATCGGCGACAAGTGCTGTCAGCGTTTCGGGCAGGATGCCGAGTGCCGAAAAACCATCGGAAGCGGCCTCTATGTTGCCGTTGGCATCGACGAAGGCGATGAAATGACCGTCTTCGGTAAAGCCGCTGATGGCCCGAGCGGCAAGCTCGGCGCCGCTGCGCGAGCCGGTCTGCGTCGCCGGCACCGCCAGCATGATGGCGTTTTCGCCGTCAGGCATTGTCACCGCGCTGGCCAGAAAGCCAACCGCGCGGCTGGTCAGCCCGGTTGCCAGCCGCACCGTGATGGCGCGGTCGCGGCCGATCTGTGGAAAACCGCTTGTCGCCATGATCTGGCGCCTGGCGATCGGCGGCAAGCCGGCCGAGGCGCCGATGATCGCCTCGATGTCGGGGTAGCCGAACACCGCTGCCCCGGGTCCGTTGGCCCAGATCACCTGTTCGAGGTCTGCCGACAAAAGAGCGATCGCGTCGCCGGCGGCAAAGCGCTGGCGGACCGCGTCGAGCACGGCGACGTCGAGGAAGGAGTAGTTTTCAGACGGCATGCGCTTTGGGAACCCTTACGAAGCGGGCAGTTTGCAGTTAACGCTTTGTTAATAAAAGCCGACGGTGCGAAGGTCCACAAGCCATAGCGTGCAACCGCCGGAATCTCTGGGCGCGTGGTTAACGCTGGGAGAGAAAATTTATGGTGCGCTGCAACAAAGATATTGCAATGCACAAGATTTGCCTTTATATTGCCATCATACATGAACGAGACGGCTTTCCTATCGAAGCCGCTACCACTGCAAAGGATGGAAAATTGTCCAGGACCAAGACCGCTGATACTATCGAAAACGTTGAATTCCCGAGTTTCGACGCTTCCAAGGCCACCGACCAGATCCGTGCTTTCGCCGAAAAGGGCGTCGAGCAGTCGAAAGAGGCCTATGCCAAGCTGAAGACCGGCGCCGAAGAGACCCAGAAGGCCCTTGAGTCCACCTTTGAGACCGCCAAGACCGTTTCCAACGACCTGTCGCTCAAGACCATTGCCGCTCTGCGCGCCAATACTGAAGCCGGCTTGTCGCATTTCGAAGCTCTGATCGGCGCCAAGTCGCTGTCGGAAGTCGTCGAACTGCAGACCGCATTCCTGCGCAAGCAGGTCGAGATGACTGTCGAGCAGGCAAAGGATTTCCAGACCGTCGCCTCCAAGGCGGCCGAGGACGTCTCCAAGCCGATCAAGACCGCCTTCGAGAAGGCGATGAAGGAAGTTAAGATCGCCTAATATTTGCGCATAGTTCGAAGATGCAACAAAAGGTCGCATTTCTTCGAACAGGATTATGTGAGATATAGTGGTCCAAGCGAATACCCGGCGGGTGGAACCTCCTCCCTCTGCTCTCCGGGATGACCAGCCAGCACCTCCTCCCGCTGGCTCGGAACAGGAAAAGGCCGGCACCTCCTCCCGCCGGCCTTTTTCTTTGCCCGGCGAATATGATGTCGGTGCCGGAGCACCCTTTGCCTACAGCGCCGGGCGCCTTCCTGGACGCGCAAAGCACGCTGCGGAACCCTGGGATTTTGCGCATGATCCCCAGCGAAATCGATTCCGATTTTCCGGGCCATGCGCGGCCAAAAGCCTTGAATTAAACTCCGATAGCCCGTATGGACGCATCGCCGAACGACAGAGCGGGTCTCGGAGGATGAACGTTCCATCCCGCTCAGGCGAACGTGCCGTTGTAGCTCAGATGGTTAGAGCGCCGGATTGTGGATCCGGAGGTCGCTGGTTCGATCCCAGCCAACGGTACCATTGGTGCACGGTCGCCTTCTTCGGTTTCGGCCGCTTCTCTTGGCTACTGATGTCCGTTCTTACGGAGGGACCGGTCGGTGCCCCGCTTGTTTCGGATTCCTGATGCATGTTGCGCAAAAGCATGCCCTCGGGCCTGACCCGAGGGTGCGCAGCGTAAAGCGCGTCGCATGTATCCCTTCAAACGCGACGCGCTTTAGCTTTAGTCGAGCTTCCGAGTAACGGCAATGTGATGCGAGATTTGGTTACCGACACCTCAGGCGACACGTGCGGCGAAGATGTCCTTCTTCACCACCGCATGTACCCCCCAGTTTCCGTCGACGACCTGGGTGATGCCGAAGTCTACTCCGATCGACATCAGGGAAATCGCCTCGTCCTCTGTCAGTCCTTTGGTCGTCATGAGGAAGTGGCGCATCTTCCGGAAAGCATCGCGCAGCGCTCTGTCGACAGACGACTTCGAATAGATGTCGCTCTGAGCGCTCGGTCCCAGTTCCTCAAGATAGTTGGCGTAGGAAAACCCATGCACCAGCCAGTCCGTTTGCGTCTCGAGCATGGGGTAGTTGAGCTCCTCGAGCGGTGTGCCGGCTAGGTCCGCTTTCTTGTGCAAGATGAGTTGGAACGTGCCGGTGAGCGAGCATTCGATCGCCGTGCCGCATAATTCGCTGTCGCCTTGGCTGGCATGGGGATCACCGACCGAGAGCAGCGCGCCGTCGACGGAGACCGGATAATACATCGTGGCGCCCTTGCCGATGCGCCAGTTATCGATGTTGCCGCCGGTGTAGCTCGGCGGGATGGTGTCTACGACGTCCGCTTCTTTCGGTGCCAGTCCGATCGTGCCGAAATGCGGGCGAATGGGCAGTCTCACGCCCTTCAGCACATCGTAGTTTCGTTTGGTTAGGCTGTGGTCGACCGGAACCCCGGGATAGTCGATCGTGTCATGCCTGACGCCAAACGGATCAGTCTGCGGCACCCATTGGAAATTGTAGACCGCTTCGGCCCAGCTTTTGCCGCCGGCAACGTCGACCTCGTAGATGGTGACGACCTCGCGCTTGGTGCCGCCAAGGAGATCATTGTAGTGGAAGCCCCAATTGGCCGCCGCGTTGGAGCCATATGATTTGCCGCTGAACTTGGGATTGCCAGAGGGACGCGGCCCGCAATCGAGAATCCGCACCTCTAATATGTCGCCCGGCTCCGCGTCGCGGACATAGACCGGGCCGGTCATGATGTGCACGCCCTGCCCCTCACCAGAACCTTTCTTGTACTTGGCCGGGTCGGTAGGGCCGGCACCGCGGCGGTCGACGCCCTTCTTCACTTTCGTCCAGAGATAGACGCTCTCTGCACCCTCGTCGCCGTCGACCATGCGCTCCAGATCATCGCCCGCATGGTGGGTGAGCGACTCGATCGTGACGATGTCACCGGAATCGACCTCGATGCGCGGCTTCAGCGATTTGCTGAAGTAGCCCCAATGCACGGTCTCGGCGTTGGCCGGCAAATAATGATAGGCGCGTTGTGCAGGCTGCTTCGATGTCGTGGCCTGCGCCAGTGCGGGTGTGACCAGCGAGATGCCACCGGCGCCCAGCGTGGCCAGACCGCTGGCTGCGAACAGGCCCCCCTTCAGAAAGCCGCGTCGCTCGGCATTTAGATCTTGCTTCAACTTCTTGTAGTGGAGCTCGAAATGCGGACAGCTGATATCATCGCCTTTGCACATGAACAGTCCCCTTGTTTTTGTTGGAAGGAATGTGCGCGATTTTATGCACCACGCGCGCCATCGGCAATCCGGCCAGCCGGCCGCGAAAATCAATGCATCGCGCTGTTTCCTGAAAAAATACAAGTAAATTCAATGGCTTACGCTCACGTCGGCAAAATCGGCGAGCTTGAGCTCCGCCTGGTGACAGGGTAAAGTCAAGAGATTGTTCGCATGCGCACAAAGACTGTGGCGGGCGCCGCGCTAAAGTGAATCTCGGCGGGCGGGTCTCCTGATGGACGTAACGCGCCCCGGAAAGGTCTCTTATGGTTGCGGCTCTGTGATCGATCGACCACCTGCCTCTCGAACACCGCGATAAGGCGTGGCTCGACTGGTTTGAGGAGCTTTCCCTTTCCGCGACTGTCGACGACCAGCCGATCCCGAGAGGCACCATGCACCTGCGGGCAGCGAACGCCACCACGCGCCTCGCCGACGTCTCTGGCACACCCCAGCGCATCGTGCCGATGCGTCGGGACCACGGGATTCTATTCGCTCTCATCGTTGCTGGGCGCGGGCGTCTTGTCGCCCCGCACCAGGCGTTCGATCTTGCTGACGGCGACATGATGGTGCTGGGCACGGCCGACGACTGGTCTTTGACCTTTCGCAGTGACTTCCGCGCGTTCATACTTCAGGCGGCCGCCGGTCCGCTGGAAACACGGCTGGGCCGCAGCGGCATCCGCTTGCCGAAGGTGCTAGGCAGCACCGTCGTCGCTGCGGTTGCGAAATCCGGATTGCGAACGCTGGGCTCCAATCTCGAGACTTCCGGTGCGGCCGATCTGACCGCCGCCGAAGTGGCTTTGACGGAACTCGTGGCAAGCGCCCTGCTTGGCGAGGTACGTGAGCCCGCTGGCAGCCTGACCGGGGTGCAAACGGCGCATTTCAGGCGCGTCGCGGCGACGATTGACGCCCGGCTGTCGGACCCGGATCTTGCCTTGGCCCTGATCGCGAGACTGGAAGGGCTTTCCGTACGCTACGCGCAAAAACTGTTCGAGGGGCGCGGCGAAAGCTTCTCCGAATATGTGCGCCAGCAGCGCCTCGAACATTGCCGCATAGACCTGGCGGATCCCAACCATGCACATGAAAGCGTGGCCGCGATCGGACAGCGCTGGGGCTTTCGCGATCAATCGCATTTCAGCCGCACTTTCGGCGCGACGTTTGGAATGAGTCCCAGGCAGGTGAGGCGCGCCAGGTCGCAGACGGATGAAGCTTATCCGCTGCGCGGCAAACCGGACGGCCGCAAGTCGGCGGCGGCGCGGCCGGCCCCGATGCTGCAGGCCGCTATGGATCGCCCGCCAACGGCAAGAGCGCGTGAACGGACGGACCATTGGCATTTGCCAGCAACAGCGGAGACCGTGCATTGGGGCTTTTTCAGCCGCTCGCTGCCGCCGGTGTTGCGCGTCGATCCGGGCGATTCAGTCACCGTTGAGACACTCACTCAGCACGCGGGCGACGACTGGCAGCGGATGGTGGCGGGTGACAGCGGGGCTGAAAGCGTGTTCGATTGGTCACCCGAACACAAGCGCGTCGACCGTCGCGGGGCCGGTCCGGCAAACGCTTCCATCTTCGGGCGCGGCGCTGGCGAGGGGTTCGGCGTTCACATCATGACTGGCCCGATCTATGTGCGCGGCGCCGAGCCCGGCGACGTGCTCGAGATCGAGTTCGTCGAAATTCGGCCACGGCCGAGCGCTGCCTTTCCCGGCAAGGCCTTCGCATCGAACGTATCGGCGTGGTGGGGGTATCAGTATCACGACCTTCTGGACCGGGATGCCAAACGCGAAACGGTGACTATCTTCGAGATCGACATGCGGTGCCCGGCCGCAGCGCGGCCGCTGTACAGCTACGAATGGCAGCCGCAGACCGACCCCTTCGGCGTTGTCCACGCGACGATCGACTATCCTGGCATACCCGTCGACCACAGCAAGGTTTCGCATCGCGACTTGAGTGGTAGCGGCGTGCGCATACCGGCGCGCCTGCATTTCGGGTGCATCGCGGTGGCTCCGCGCGAGGCCGACCTGGTCGATTCCATCCCGCCGGGCTATTTCGGCGGCAATATCGACAATTGGAGGATCGGAGCCGGCGCGAAGCTTTATTTGCCCGTTGCGGTTCAGGGCGCACTGCTCTCGCTCGGCGATGGACATTTCGCGCAGTCGGACGGCGAGATCAATGGCACGGGTCTTGAGTGTTCGCTGACCGGCGACATCATCATCAAGCTGCACAAGGCGGGCGAAGGGTGCCCGGCTTTCCTGCGCGGTCTCAACTCGCCGCTCATCGAAACCGAGCACAGCTGGGTGATACAGAGTTTTAGCCATCCCAACTACCTCAGGGACCTCGGCAGCAACGCGCAGTCGGACGTCTACAAGACATCCACCATCGAGTTGGCGCTGCGCAACGCCTTCCGCCAGACGCGCCGATTCATCATGCAGGCATACGATCTCACGGAGGACGAGGTGTTGAGCATCATGTCGCTTGCCGCCGACTTCGGCGTTACGCAAGTCGCCGACGGAAATTTCGGCGTGCACGCCACGATCACCAAGGCCGTGTTCGGCGAGCGACAGCACAGCCAGCGTACCGCTCGCCCCTGACCACCCATGATCAGAGATCACGCAGCGGTTTCATTGATGGCGTGTGCCCTCACAACTCCGTGGCGTGCTCTTTTAGTGCCACCTCAAGCGCCTGGCTTAGAGGCACCGCCTTGGAGAATAGGAAGCCCTGAGCAGTTCTGCAGCCGAGCTTGTACAGAATTTGCCGGTCCGCCTCTGTTTCGACGCCCTCGGCCATGACATCGATCCCGAGCGCCCGACCAAGATCGATCACCGTTTTGACAAGCAGCCGGTCCTCCCGAGACTTGGCCAAGCCGCGAATGAAGCC
>NZ_JBVVQJ010000027.1:0-90746 GCF_055811475.1 Mesorhizobium sp. WSM4829
CCCCTACTCCCCTACTCCCCTACTCCCCTACTCCCCATCGCCTTGTACACCGCAATGCCGGCGGCGAGGTCTTCGAGGGCTGCGCCGACCGATTTGAACAGCGTGATCTCACCGGGGCTCTGCCGGCCCTTCTTCTGGTCGCGTGCCAATTCATGAAGGTCGGCGACGATGGCTTGCGCCTCCAGCACGCCCGAGGCCAGCGGCTGGACGATGTCGCCCGCTTCCTTGGTGGCGCCGGCCCGGGTGTCGACGTAGACGCGGGCGCGCGCAATCGCATCGTCGTCGCTTTCGCGCATGGCCGGGGTGAAGCCGCCGACCAGATCGACATGGGTCCCCGGCTTCAACAGCGCGCCCTTGATCAGCGGCGTGGTCGTGATCGTCGCCGACGAAACGATGTCGGCCTGGCCGAGTTCGGCGTCGAGATCGCTCGCGGCGGTGGCCGCAAAGCCCTCGGCGCGCAATTCCGCCGCAACCTTTTCTGCATTGGCGGGCGTGCGGTTCCAGATGCGGATGACGGTGATCGGCCGCACCGCGCAATGCGCCCTGGCGAGGAACGGCGACAGCGCGCCGGCGCCGACCACCAGCAGCCGCGAAGCGTCCTCGCGGGCCAGATAGGAGGCTGCCAGCGCCGAGGCGCAGGCCGTGCGCCACTGCGTCAGGCGCTGGCCGTCGATCATGGCTTCAGGCTCGCCGGTCGCACCGTCGAGCAGGAGGTAAAGCCCCATCACAGCGGGTTTGCCCACGGCGTTGTTGTCGGGCGACACGGTGACGATCTTGACGCCGATATGGCCGCCTGCCGACGAGCCGGCGGCATTGAAGTCGGTCCAGGCCGGCATCAGGAGCAGGGTCGAGGCCGCGCCGTCGGGCCGTTCGACCGTATGGTGGTGCCTGACCGGCTGTACCGCGCCATCGCGAAAAGCCGCGCGCAGCGTTTCGACCAGGCCGGGAAAGGTCAGCGCCTGATCGACCTCGGCCGCCGAAATGCTCAACATAAGAAACTCCGTCGAGAGAAATACGCCTGACGCATGACCGCGAAATCAGAAGCGATTTTCTGCAAAGATCATGCGCAATCAAAAATGGTACAGCGTCCTTTGCGCGCCCAAAAAGGACGCGCGGCGGTTCCGGCTCAGCCCGTCGGCTTCGGCAAGGAGGGGCCTTGTTGCGCGGCCGGTGCCCGGCTGACCGCCTGGCGCAAGTTCTCGGCCTCGACGCCGCGCTGGCGCGCCAGCTTGCGATAGCGGCCCTGCTTGATCCAGGTCGCCAGGCTGCCGACGATCATGCCGATGGCGAGGGCCACGAACAGGAAGATGAAAAGCGGCAGCGTCATCGTCAGCGCCGGATTGCCGGGGTTGAATGGGTCCAGGGTGAAGGCAACCGGATCGCGGTTGGCGACCGCCAGCGCAATCAGAATGACGGCCAGCGGCACGAAGACCACGATGAGCATGAAACGATTGAACATAGAATTTCCTGTCGAAGGCGGGCTCTACCAAAGGCCGGCCCTCCTGAAAAGGCCGGCATGGCGCATGAGCCCGCGCGGCGCTTATTTGCCGCTGTTCAGCCTTTCACGCAATTCCTTGCCGGTCTTGAAGAACGGCACCCATTTCTCCTCGACCTCAACGGATTCCCCGGTACGCGGATTGCGGCCGGTGCGGGCGGGGCGGTTTTTCACCGAGAAAGCGCCGAAACCGCGCAGCTCGACCCGGTTGCCTTCGGCAAGCGCGTCGGTGATCTCGTCGAAAATCGCGCCGACAATGTTTTCGACGTCACGCAGGAAAAGGTGCGGGTTGCGTGTGGCGATGATCTGCACAAGTTCGGATTTGATCATGAGAAGGCTCCCCGTGAAAACACTGCGGTCAAATTATGAGGATGATTTTATTTGCTTTTTCACTCGTCTCAAGGGTGCCAGACGGAAACCAGACCGTCAAGAAACAAGCGATCGGCACCAAGTTCGTGAATGATGTCGCCGCCATAGTCGGGCAGGCCGAGCGCACTGCCGATGGTTCGCGCCATCGCCTTCGAGAACAGGAAACCGCCGCTTTCCGCGTCCTTCCACTCCACCACCTTGAGCTTGGCGTCGACGCCCTTGGTTGCGAGCCAGTCGATCGCTTCGGTCTCGCCGCCGACCGCGTCGACCAATTTGTTGGCAACGGCCTGCCGGCCGGTGAAGATCGATCCGTCGGCCAGCGCCAGCGCCTCCGGTTTGGTCATCTTGCGGCGTTCGGCGACGATGCCGACGAACCAGTCGTAGCTGTCGAGAATGAGCTTGCGGACCATGGTGCGCTCGTCGTCATTGGTCGGCTTGAAAGGCGACGGCGAAGCTTTCAACGGCGAGGATTTCACTTCCTCGAGCTTGACGCCGAGTTTGTTCATGAGGCCGCTGACGTCCGGATACTGGATCAGCACGCCTATCGAGCCGACAATAGACGATTTGCGCGCGACGATATGATCGGTCGCGGTGGCGATCATATAGCCCGCCGATGCGGCCAGCGTGCCGACCTGGGCCACCACCGGCTTCTCGGCGGCCAGCTCGCGCACTGCCTCGTAGATCGATTCGCCGCCGACGGTGGTGCCGCCAGGTGAATCGATCGACAGGATTACAGCTTTCACCCTCGAGGATTGACGGATGGCGTCCAGTTGCTTGATCAGGTCGTCGTCTTCGGTGATGGTGCCCTCGATCTTGACCTTGGCGATATGGTCGACCGCCGCGCCAGTGAAGTCATCGCCGTAAATCCAGGTCGAAAAGGCAATCAGCCCGGCTGCTGCGACGACAAGCGCTGCAACGCGCCAGAATGTCAGCTTGCGGCGCAAGCGGCGGCGGTCGATCAGGTCGTCGGCTCTCAGTACCATGGTCAGCCTCATAGTCGGTGGGGAGCAGATGCTTTTAAAGCAACCGCCCGCGCCCGGCTACCGATTCCTGACGAGCTTGCGCCAAAGACAAGGTCTCGACGTTGGCGAGCCGGCGTTACGAGAGAACATAAAAGACCAATCCACAGCCCCTAACGCTGTCCGCCCGTATCTGGTATGACGTGCAAGTTGTGCCGGTTTCATTTTCGTTTGTGCAACAGCAACCGTCACACTTTTGCGGTTTTCCTCCGCTTGTGCTTGCTTGAGGGCGCCGGCATCCCACCTATAGGGGTGCTTGGCGGCAGGGGCTTAGAAGAAAGCAGTTATGTTAGCGCGACCGATCGAACCGACCAACACCGAGACGGAGTTGGCTTCCCCGGACGTAGGCCCGGCGCGAGTCGACGCCTTCGGCATCGCCCAGCGCCATTCGCGCCGCGTGCGTATCTTGAAGCTGGCGGTGCCGCTGGCCGCTGCCGCGATCGCGGTCGCCGTCCCGGTCTATTCCTATCTCATGGCACCTGGCTCAATCCAAGTCCAGGCCGACGCCAGCGCGTTCGCCAATGGCAAGCTGGTGATGGCCAACCCCAAGCTCAACGGGTTCACCAAGCAGAAACTGCCCTATTCCATGACGGCTTTGCGCGCCATACAGGACGTGAGCCAGCAAGGTATCATCAATCTGGAAGGCATCGACGCCAAGCTGCCGATATCAACCGACAATGTGGCGGCCATCAATGCCCCGCACGGTAGCTTCAATCGCGATGGCAACACGATGAGCCTGACCAGCGATGTCACCATAACCACCACCGATGGTCTGGCGGCAAAGTTCAAATCGGTCTTTCTCGACATGGGCAAAGGCACTATGAAGACGAACGATCCGGTCGACGTCAGCCGTGGCGGGTCGCGGATTACCGCGGATTCGATGTCTGTCCAGGACAACGGCAAGATCGTGGTTTTCGAGAACAGAGTGCGTGTCAACATCGATCCCGCCAGCTTGAAGGCGGCAGAGGCAATGAGCGGAGAATCCAATGCGGTTCAGTAGTTCGACACGGCTCGTGGCCGCGGCTTCGGCGTTGCCGGCCGTAGGGCTGGCCGCCCTGGGGCTGGCTTTGGGGCTGACTTTGGCGGCGGCGCCGGCTCTGGCGCAGTCCAGGACCACCAGCCAGCTGTCGGGCCTCAAACTGTCCGGCGACAAGCCCATCCAGATCGAAAGCGACAAGCTCGAGGTCCGCCAAGCGGACAGCGTCGCCGTGTTCACCGGCAATGTAAACGTCGTCCAGGGTCCGACCTTGCTCAAGGCCGGCAAGATGACGGTCTATTACGTCAAGGACCCGGACGCTGCCGCCAAGGGTGAGCAGGCCTCGGGTGCCGCGATGACCGGCTCGGCCGACATCGACCGTCTGGAGGTCGCCAACAAGGTCTATATCAAATCGGACGACCAGGTCGCCACGGGCGACAGCGGCACCTTCGACATGAAGACGGAAGTGCTGGTGCTTTCAGGCAGCAAAGTCGTGCTCTCGCAAGGCGACAATGTACTGGTCGGCTGCAAGCTGACCGTGCAGATGAAGAGCGGTCTGGCCCAGGTCGACCCCTGCGGCGGTGGACGCGTCATGATGTCGATCACGCCGCCGAAGTCGGGAGCGGCGAACCCCTGATGGTCGACGTAGCATCGCTGTTGGCGCGTCTTCCAGGACGCGCCGCCAGCAAACTTGCGGCACCGGCCGCGGTTAACCTCGATCAGGTAAAATTCAAGGGAACCCTGATCGCCAAAGGGCTGACCAAAAGCTACAAGGGCCGCAAAGTCGTCAGTGGCGTGACGATCGGCGTGCGCGCCGGTGAGGCGGTCGGGCTGCTCGGCCCCAACGGCGCCGGCAAGACCACCTGCTTCTACATGGTCACCGGCCTGGTGCCGGTCGACGAAGGCACGATCGAAATCGACGGCTTCGATGTCACCTCTATGCCGATGTACCGCCGCGCCCGCCTTGGCATCGGCTACCTTCCGCAGGAGGCGTCGATCTTTCGCGGCTTGAGCGTCGAGCAAAACATCCGTGCCGTGCTCGAAGTGGTCGAGAAGAGCCGCAAGGAGCGCGAACGCATTCTCGACGAACTGCTCGAGGAGTTTCACATCAGCCATCTGCGCAAGGCCCCGTCGCTGTCGCTTTCCGGCGGCGAGCGGCGGCGCCTTGAAATCGCGCGCGCCCTGGCGACCCGCCCCGCATACATGCTGCTCGACGAGCCTTTCGCCGGTATCGATCCGATCGCCGTCGCCGACATCCAGCAACTCGTGCGCCATCTGACGGCGCGCGGCATCGGCGTGCTCATCACCGATCACAATGTCCGCGAGACGCTCGGCCTGATCGACCGCGCCTACATCATCCATGCCGGCCAGGTGTTGACCCATGGCCGGGCCGACGAAGTGGTGGCAAACCCGGATGTGCGGCGGCTTTATCTCGGTGAGGGTTTTACACTCTAAGCGTGAAAATTTCTGTCCAGACGCGGTTTTTGACGCGAGACAGAGCTTTTTCTTCGATTTCTCGTCGGAATACGCACGGACAGGCGAGTTTTGATCGCCGTCGCCTTGACAAGCAAAAGCCGGGCCAGTTTCTATGCCGAACTCCTTCCGGCAGTCCGGATGCGTAGACAGGGCGTTTGAAACCGAACCATGGCGTTGGCGGCAAAACTACAGCTACGACAGTCCCAGTCGCTGGTGATGACGCCGCAACTCATGCAGTCGATACGGCTGCTGCAGTTCACCCACATCGAGCTGGAACGCTTCATCGACGACGAGATCGAGCGCAATCCCTTGCTCGAGCGCGCCGAGCCGCAAGACGATGCCGTCAGCGACCAGGCGCAGAAGATCGATGCCGCGCCGGCAACGGCCACCGCCGGCGACTGGTTCGAGAAGGACACGGCGTGGAGCGCCGAGGCGATCTCGGAAAAGCTCGATACTTCGCTGGAAAACCTGTTTCCCGACGACCCCGGCACCAGCGAGCGACTCGGTCCCGACCTGACGGCCCAGTGGAAATCGGCATCCGGCAACGGTTCCGCATCCTCTTCCGACGGTTTTGACGTCGGAGACATGGCGGCCGGAGCCATCACGCTGCGCGAGCATGTCGCCGAGCAGGTTGCGCTTGCCTTCGCCGACCCGGCAGCACGCCTGATCGCCAGCGAACTGGCCGATGGCCTCGACGAGGCCGGCTACATGCGCGCCGACATGGCTGAGATCGCCACCCGTCTCGGCACCGACAGAGCGGCGGTGGCAAATGCGCTCGCGGTCTGCCAGACATTCGAGCCCACCGGCCTCTTTGCCCGCGATCTTTCCGAATGCCTGTCGCTGCAGCTTGCCGTCCGCGACCGTCTCGACCCTGCGATGAAGGCTTTGATTGCCAATCTCGAACTCCTGGCCCGGCGCGATTTCCAGACCCTGAAACGGATTTGTGGGGTGGATGAGGAGGATCTGCTCGACATGCTGGCCGAGATACGTGCGCTCGATCCGCGCCCGGGGATGGCGTTTTCGGGCGGCGCCAGCGACGCGATCATCGCCGATGTCGAAGTGCGTGCGGCCAATGACGGGAGCTGGGTGATCGAACTCAACCCCGAAACGCTGCCGCGCGTGCTGGTCGACCATATCTATTTCGCCCGGGTTTCGCCGCATGCGAAAAATCAGACGGAAAAGGATTTCCTGGCGGAGTGCCTGCAAAACGCCAATTGGCTGACGCGCAGCCTCGATCAGCGGGCGAAGACCATCCTCAAGGTTGCCTCAGAAATCGTGCGCCAGCAGGACGCCTTCCTCGTCCATGGCGTGCGTCACCTGAGGCCGCTCAACCTGCGCACGGTGGCCGACGCCATCGGCATGCACGAATCGACCGTCAGCCGGGTCACCGCCAACAAATACATGCTGACGCCGCGCGGCGTGTTCGAACTGCGCTATTTCTTCACCGCCTCGATCGCTTCGTCGGGTGGCGGTGACGCGCATTCGTCTGAAGCGGTGCGCGACCGCATCAAGCAGTTGATCGACGAGGAGAAACCTGCCGACGTGCTTTCCGACGACGCGATTGTGGATATGTTGCGGGAAAGCGGCGTCGATATCGCCAGGCGCACGGTCGCCAAGTATCGGGAGGGCATGAATATTCCCTCGTCGGTGCAGCGGCGGCGTGAAAAACGCGCTTTGGCCAGCGCCGGACGTTGATCTCCGACTGAATTTTCGACAGCTTTCGCACTTCATTGACAAGCCGCAATGAAGTGGCTAGAAGCCCGCCCGCATGGGACGGGCTACTGCCCGCATGCGGATGGTCCGTCACGACGTTGGCCACGGGACGGTCAAGAAGGCGGCTTGTGATCAATCGGAAAAGTTCGGATTTAAAATCGGCGCAAGTGACGCCGCAAAGCTTGTGCGCTCAGACCACGGGTATAAACTCGGGACAGTTTGAAGCCTGAGCAAGGAAGGTCAGTATTCAGATGACGCTGCGCATATCAGGAAAACACATGGATATCGGCGATGCGTTCCGTACGCGCATCAACGACCGTGTCGGAGAGGTGATCGGGAAATATTTCGATCGGGGCTTTTCTGGGCAAATTGTAGTCGTCAAATCGGGGTCGCGCTACACGGCCGATTGCATGATCCGGCTGGATTCCGGCGCTTCGCTGCAGGCGACCGGTGAAGCGCAGGATCCGACGCTCGCTTTCGAGGCGGCGGCGGATCGCCTCGAGACCCGCCTTCGGCGCTACAAGCGTCGGCTGAAGTCGCATAGTTCAGGCAACGCCAATGGCGAACCCACCGACGTCGCCTATACGGTGATGGCGCCGCTTGCCGACGATGACGAGGAAATGCCGGAGAATTTCGCGCCGGCCATCGTCGCCGAATCAACCATGACGCTGCGGACCATGTCGGTGGCGTCAGCGGTGATCGAACTCGACACCAAGGACAGCCCGGTCCTCGTCTTCCGCAACGCCGGAAACGAGCATCTCAATATCGTCTATCGTCGGCCGGACGGAAACATCGGCTGGATCGACCCGTCTACGACCAAGGTCGCGCAGGGCTGACGGCCGAGGCCGCACTGGGCTGACGGCCAAGGCCGCAGCGGTCTGATGGCCAAGGCCGCACTGGGATAAGGCACCAGCCGCACGCGAGAGTGAGGGCTGGCGACGGCAGGCGAACAAGGGATTTCAAGTATGGACCTGAGCGATCTTATCAACGTTCCGGCAATCTTGCCGGCGTTGAAGGCGAACTCCAAGAAGCAACTGCTGCAAATGCTGTCCGAAAGGGCGGCGGCGATTGCCGGCATTCCGGAACGGGAGGTGTTCGACACCATCCTGCAGCGTGAACGGCTGGGCTCGACCGGTGTCGGCAACGGCATTGCCATTCCGCATGGCAAGCTGGCCGGGGTGAAACGGATCGCCGGGGTTTTCGCCCGGCTGGAGACGCCGGTCGATTTCGAGGCGCTGGACGACCAGCCGGTCGATCTGGTGTTCCTGCTTTTGGCGCCCGAAGGCGCCGGCGCCGACCATCTCAAGGCGCTGTCGCGCATTGCGCGGGTGCTGCGCGACGCCGACACGGTGGCCAAGATCAGGGGCACCCGCGACGCCGCCGCGATCCATGCGCTTTTATCGGATACACAAGCCTCGCACGCGGCCTGAGTTTTTTCGATCAGTTCGGTTAAAGGGCCGCCGCGAGCGGCCCTATCCCGATTCTAACCAGATCGCTGCGCCGTCTTGTTAGTGGATGGCGACTTAGTGGATCGCGACGGGGGTCAGGTCGTTTTCCAGGGCGCCGGCCAGCGCCCGCTCGCGAGCGTCGGAAAGCAGGATCGGCTGGCCGTTGGCGGCAAACAGGGCCCACAGTTCCAGCCCGGGCGCGATTTCGCCGAGGCCCGGGAAACGGCCGCGCAGATCGTCGCTAGAGATTTTCCTGAGATAGGCCACCGAGCCTTCGCCGAGATGGGCGAACTCGCCGCTGGTCATGATAAGGTTTTCGTCAGTTCTGGTCATTTAAGCCTCCGTGCTGCGAGGACCCCGTTCAAGGCCGCCTCGCATGAGAGCAATCGGTAAAAATCAGTCTTTCACCGATATGTTTATTTTCCGTACCAGCCGTTCGGACTCGGGCCGATCGAGATCGATCGACAAAAGACCGTTCTTCAGCTCGGCCGCGATCACCCGCATGCCGTCGGCCAGCACGAAACAGCGCTGGAACTGGCGCGCGGCAATGCCGCGGTGCAGAAATTCGCGCTCGGTGTCATCGTTCTGACGGCCGCGCACGACCAACTGGTTCTCCTCCGTGGTCACATCGAGATCGTTTTCGGCGAAACCGGCGACAGCGAGTGTGATACGCAGCCTTTCGGCCTTGCCGTCGGCACCGCTGAGGCGCTCGATGTTGTAGGGAGGGTAGCTGTCACCCGACTTCGCCAGACGCTCCAGGGTCTTTTCCATGGCGTCGAAACCCAGGAGAAGCGGGCTGGAAAAAGGCGTCATTCGGCTCATGTTACACTGTCCTCTCAAGAGCGACATAAAGCGGAAAAACCCGTATGGCATTTTTCCCGATGGTCTTGATATGGTCCGCCCGGCGGTCGAGTTCAAGCCGTCAAAATCCCCGCCCAAAAAGACTCCCTAAAAAGGAATTGAAATGCCCCAATCCCGCAAGATCATCATCGACACGGATCCCGGCCAGGATGATGCCGTCGCCATATTGCTGGCGCTCGGCAGCGCCGAGCTGGAGATCGTCGGCATGACCGCCGTCGCCGGCAACGTGCCGCTGAGACTCACCGAAAAGAATGCACGCAAGATCTGCGAGCTGGCCGGCCGGCCCGACATCAAGGTCTATGCCGGCGCCATCCGGCCGCTGGCGCGCGAACTGGTCACCGCCGAGGAGGTGCATGGCGAGACCGGGCTCAACGGTCCGCAATTGCCCGAACCGACAATGGAGCTGCAGGACCAGTACGCGGTCGATTTCATCGTCGAGACGCTGATGAAGGAAGAGAGCGGCACGATCACCCTGTGCGCGCTCGGTCCGCTCACCAACATAGCGCTGGCGCTGATCCGCGAGCCGAAGATCGCGCCGCGCATCAAGGAAATCGTGCTGATGGGCGGCGGCTTCTTCGAAGGCGGCAACGTCACCCCGACCTCCGAATTCAACATCTATGTCGACCCGCATGCCGCCGATGTCGTATTCAAATCCGGCATTCCGATCGTCATGATGCCGCTCGACGTCACCCACAAGGCGCTGACCACGGCCAAGCGCACCCAAGCCTACCGCAAGCTCGGCACCAGGGTCGGCACGGCCACGGCGGAGATGCTGGAATTCTTCGAACGATTCGACGAAGCGAAATACGGCACCGACGGCGGTCCGCTGCATGACCCTTGCGTCATCGCCTATCTGTTGAAACCCGAGCTGTTCAGGGGCCGCAACTGCAACGTCGCTGTGGAAACCGCCTCGGAACTCACCATGGGCATGACCGTGATCGACTGGTGGGGCGTGACCAAACGGCCGAGCAACGCCATGGTGATGCGCGACATCGACCACGATGCGTTGTTCGCGCTGCTGCTGGAAAGGCTGGGCCGGCTTTAGGGCTTTTTTTCCTTCTCCCCTTGTGGGAGAAGGTGGCCGCGAAGCGGTCGGATGAGGGGTGCTCCAGCTTGGCACCGACGGCGATCCGTCCAGCACCCCTCAACCGTCTTGGCGCTGCGCGCCAATCCACCTTCTCCCACAAGGGGAGAAGGAAAAAAGGGTGCGGCCGCTGCTCACTTCGCCTTTGAAAATGCCAGCCACAGGCCGCCGCCGACCAGAAAACTGCCGCTTATCCGCGACAGCAGCTTGACGCGGCCGGCCGAAAGCAGGCGTCCGGCGCGGCCGGCGGCCAGCGCGTAGGTCGAATCCGATACGGCGGCAAAGATCATGGCGGTGAGACCCATGACGCCGATCTGCAACCCATAGCTGCCGTCAGGGGCGATGAACTGCGGAAAGAAGGCGCCGAAGAACACCAGCGTCTTGGGATTGCTGATCGCCACCAGCAGGCCCTGCAGGAAGAAGCCGCCGCGCGGTGTCTTTGCCGATCCGTCGGCGTTCAGCTTGCCCTTGGAGCGGAACATCTGCACACCCATCCAGATCAGATACGCGGCACCGATCAGCCTGACCCATTCGAACCAATGGCCCATTCCCGCGATCAGCGAGGTCAATCCGATGCCGACAATGGCGATCATGATCGCCAGTCCGGCCTGTGTGCCGGCGACGTTGGC
Source organism: Mesorhizobium sp. WSM4829 (assembly GCF_055811475.1). NCBI lineage: Bacteria > Pseudomonadati > Pseudomonadota > Alphaproteobacteria > Hyphomicrobiales > Phyllobacteriaceae > Mesorhizobium > Mesorhizobium sp. WSM4829. The sequence goes on from NZ_JBVVQJ010000027.1 coordinate 11,071, forward strand.
GAGGCCGGCGCGAGAGCCATGGCGGATGCTGTTGGCGATGATCAGCGTGACCGTCGGTCCGGGTACCAGGATGATGACAAGGCAGGCGACGAGATAGGTGGCATAGAGTTCCAGCGACATGGTTTCCTCAACAGTATGCGGCTTTGCGACACGGCTGACCGCGATCAATGCATGACAGTAACGCGGCTGCAAGCCGGCAGGAGATGTCGCCGCAACCTTGACCTGGATTATTTTAGGCTCCAGCCAGCCACGGCAGCGTCGTCTCGTAGGCTGCCGCCGCTCTCAGCACGGCCATGTCACCGCGCGGCCGTCCGATCAATTGCATGCCCATCGGCCTGCCGCTGCCATCGAAGCCGGCCGGTACACTGACCGCCGGGCAGCCGCCCAGCGTGGCGAGCGCTGACACCTGCATCCAGCGGTGATAGCTGTCCATGGCACGCCCGGCCACCTCCCTGGGCCAAGGAGTACCGACATCGAAGGGAAAAACCTGCGCGGTTGGCAGCGCGATCAGGTCGAAGCGGTCGAAGAGTGACAGCAACGTTCGATGCCAGGACGAGCGTCTCACCGTGGCGGCGTGGATCTGCGGCGCCGTGAGTTGCAGCGCCTGTTCCACCTCCCACACGGCCTCCGGCTTCAGAAGAGCGCGTTTCAAGGGATCGTCGTAATGCGCCTTGAGCGCACAACCGCTGCTCGCCTGGCGCAGCGTCACGAAGGCCTGCCACAGCGCTTCGAAATCGAAATCCGGCACCAGCGCTTCGGTCTGAAAGGATGCCGCGGCGAACCGGCCGAGAGCGGCCTCGCAAAGACTAGGAATGCCGGGTTCGACCGGCAGATGACCACCGAGATCGCCGAGCCAGGCGATGCGGCCGCCGGCCGTCGGCGTTTGCAGTCCCTGCAGGAAGCAGCCCTGTTTGTGATGCGAGAGCGGCGCGCGAGGGTCGTAGCCAGCCTGCTCGTCGAGCAGCAACGCCATGTCGCGCACGCTGCGGCCCAGCGGTCCTTCGACGCCCATCTGTGCGTGGAAGACGTCAAGCTCGGGGCCGGCCGGGACAAGCCCCTGCGACGGACGGAAGCCATAGACGTTGTTGTAGGCGGCCGGGTTGCGCAGCGAGCCGCCAAAGTCGCTGCCGTCGGCGACAGGCACCATGTCGAGCGCCAGTGCGACCGCCGCGCCGCCGCTCGAACCGCCGGCGGTCAAGGCCGGGTCGAAAGCATTGAGTGTCGAACCGAACACCGTGTTGTAGGTGTTGGAGCCCAGGCCGAATTCGGGAACGTTGGTCTTGCCGATGATGATGGCGCCGGCCTTGCGGATGCGCTCGACGAAGAAATCGTCTTCCTGCGGTACGAAATCGGCGAAGATCGGCGAGCCGAAGCTGGTCCTGAGGCCCTTGGTCTGCGCGAGATCCTTGATGGCGATCGGCAGACCGAACAGCGGTCCGGCATGCCCTGCATGCGCCAGATGGGCGTCTGCCCTGTCGGCCTCGCGCAAGATGTCGGCACGGTCGCGCAGCGAGACGATGGCATTGACCAGCGGGTTTACCGCGTCGATCCGGTCGAGGAATGCCGTCGCCACCTCGCGCACCGACAACCGCCTGCGCCGGATCGCCTCGGCAAGATCCACGGCGGACAGGCGGCAGATATTGCCGGCAGGCGGCACGGCGTGTTTTGTGGCCGGACGCATGGCTCTCACCTGGCTGGCGTGTTTTGGAGCGCCGCCTCGACGTCCTTCGCTAGTGGGATCGCCGGCTGGGCGCCGGGCTTCAGGCAAGCGAGCGAACCAGCGGCTGCAGCACGGGCGAGCGCCTGGTCGAGCGGCAGGCCCGATGACAGCCCGGCGGCGAAATAGCCGCAGAACGTGTCGCCGGCGCCGACCGTATCGACCGGAGTGACGTTCAACGCCGGAACCATCAGGAGATCGGCTGGCGTGGCGGCCAGAACGCCGTCACCGCCGAGCGTGACGACGATTGTGCGACCGGTCGTCCCCGCGAAATCGCGCATCCGCGCCGGACGATCGCGGCCGCTCAGCGACAGCGCCTCGCCATAGAGGTCGAATTCGGTTTCGTTGGCGACGACATAGTCGGCCTTGCCGAGGAAGGCGGCCGCCTCTGCGCGGAACGGTGCCGTGTTGAGCACGGTAACCGCGCCTGCCGCCCGTGCTGCGTCCAGTGCTGCATCGACAGTCTGCAGCGGGATTTCCTGCTGCAGGAGCACGACATCGCCCGTCTTCATGAAAGCCTTGGAGAGGTCGCCTATGACGACCGAATCATTGGCGCCCGGCACCACGGCAATGACATTCTCGCCGTGGTCGGCGACCAAGATCAAGGCCGTGCCGGTCGAGGCGAAGGTTTCACCGACACCGGACAGGTCGATCTTGCCGTCCCGCAACAGCGCCAGCGCTTCGGTGGCGAAATTGTCCTTGCCGACCGCGCCGACCATGCGCACCTTGGCGCCGGCACGCGCGGCGGCCAGCGCCTGGTTGGCGCCCTTGCCGCCGGGTGCGGTGGCGAAACCGGAGCCACGGACCGTCTCGCCCGGTGCGGGCAAGCGGTCGACATTGGCGATAAGGTCGAGGTTGATCGAGCCGACAACGATTATCAAGTGGTGCCTCCCTGCTGACTGCGGGAAGCTACTCCGTAAGGCCGCCGCTTGCCAGACCGCGCGATCTAATCGCGTCAGGTTTGAACGCGCTTCTCAGCGCAACTCCAGGCGTCGGCGGTGCCGACATCGACAATTGGCGCGCGATTTCAGGATCCGACCTGTCCCGCTTCCCAGCCAAGGATGGCGCGTTTGCGCGTCAGGCCCCAGTGGTAGCCTGTGAGCGCGCCGGACTTGCCGAGAGCCCGGTGGCACGGCACCACGAAGGACATCGGATTGGCGCCAACCGCGGCACCCACCGCCCGGCTGGCGCTCGGTGCGCCGATGCCGGCAGCGATCGAGGAATAGGTGCAGGCCTTGCCCATCGGGATGCGCAGCAGGGCGTCCCAGACGCGGACCTGGAAGTCGGTGCCGATCAAGACGACGCGCAGCGGCTGGTCGGCGCGCCACAGTGCCGGGTCGAAGATGCGCGCCGCATAGGGCGCCGTCGCGGCCATGTCCTCGACATAATTTGCGTTCGGCCAGCGGCCGGACATGTCGGCAAAGGCTGCGCGCTCGTCGCCGGCATCGCTGAAGGCGAGGCCGGCAAGCCCACGATCTGTGACCATGATCAGGGCGATGCCGAAAGGCGAGATATGATAGCCGTAGCGGATCGTCAGCCCGGCGCCGCGCGTCTTGTAGTCGCCCGGCGACATCGCCTCGTGGGTGACGAAAAGGTCGTGCAACCGGCCGGGGCCTGACATGCCGACCTCGAAAGAAGCCTCGAGCAGCGGCATGCCGGAATCGAGCAGTTTGCGCGCATGGTCGAGCGTGACCGCCTGCAGAAACGCCTTGGGCGACAGGCCGGCCCAGCGAGTGAAGAGCTTCTGCAACCCGGTCGGCGTCTCGCCGACTTCCTCCGCCAATATTTCGAGCGACGGCTGGTCACGATAGTCAAGGCTGATCTTCTCGATCGCGCGCCGAACAACTTCGTAGTCACCGCCTTCGGGTGTGATGTCTTTCTTCAGAATAGCTGTCTGTGCGTTCATCGGGCCATCTCCTTGATCGTGAATATCGTCCTTCGCGGCTCCGATCACCACCCGAAACTTGCCTTCTCGTCATGTGCATCCAGATAGATCTGGCTTCGAGCAAGGAGCCGACGAGGGCTGGCAAAAAGGTGCATTCCAGCAGGGAGAAGTAGACGCTGCCGATTACCGTTCTTGGCCGATTGCCGGTTTATGAGGCACCGCAGAACCGGTTCGCGAACGAGGCGGTTCGCTCACATTCAGCGCGCTTTCGCGGTCGCCAGGGCGCGCGAAAAGGCTGACGCAAAGCTCTCGCGGTCATCGGGATTGAGGAAGCCGCCGATCGGCACATTCTGGCCTTGTGCTTCCACCGCCATCCTGGTGATGCCGATTTCGGCGTGGCGGGCGACCGAAAAACGCGCCCAGAACGGATTGAAGCGATGGGCTTCCGATTTGCCTGATGGCGCGGTCTTGCGAATGTCGAGGCTGGTGCGCGAGACCGACACCTCCTCACGGGCGCGGGCGGCACGATAATTGGCGCGAAAGGCGATGTAGACGGCGATGACGTCGAGACCCAGGAAGCCGAACACCGGCCAGGCGCCGCGCGACAGGAAAAACGCTCCGGTGACCAACGAGCCGAACAGCAGAGCGCCCATCAGGATGGCAAAGCCGGTTTTGCCCAGCGACCGATGCGGTATCAGCAACGCCTGGAAGAATGGCTCGTCGGCCTGAAATGAGGCGTTTGTGTCGCTCATGCCGGGATATTATAGGAAGGGGATGACGAGCCCCAAGTCCAAAAATTCCTCTACACCCAAAAATGAACTGCTCCCCGGCCGACGCGACGGTGCGAACGCCAAACCGCGTGCCCGGCCGGTGCGGTCCGATTCGCGCTACAGCCCGGCCGAAGTGCACGAGATTTTCCGACGCTTTTCCGTTCAGCGGCCCGAGCCGAAGGGCGAGCTCGAACACATCAACGCCTTCACGCTGCTGGTGGCGGTGGTGCTTTCGGCACAGGCGACCGATGTCGGCGTTAACAAGGCAACGCGGGCGCTGTTCAAGGTCGCCGACACGCCGCAAAAGATGCTGGCTCTCGGCGAAGCCAAGGTCGGCGACTATATCCGCACCGTTGGGCTCTGGCGCAACAAGGCCAAGAACGTCATCGCGCTGTCGGAGGCGCTGATCCGCGATCATGGTGGCGAGGTGCCCGACGACCGCGATCAATTGGTCAAGCTGCCGGGCGTCGGGCGCAAGACCGCCAATGTCGTGCTCAACATGGCCTTCGGCCAGCACACCATGGCGGTCGACACGCATATCTTTCGCATCGGCAACCGCCTGCGGCTGGCGCCCGGCAAGACGCCGGAACAGGTCGAGCAGGGGCTGTTGAGGATCATTCCGGACGAATACATGCGCCATGCGCATCACTGGCTGATCCTGCATGGCCGCTATGTCTGCAAGGCGCGCAAACCGGATTGCCCGGTCTGTGTCATCGCCGACATCTGCAAGGCTGAGGAGAAGACGAATGATGTTCCGGCGCCGCTGGTCGAAATTGCGCCGCTCGAACCGTTAAGCGAAATTCAGTAGCCGTAGCCGCGCGCCATCGCCGCGGCGAAGACCGGGATCAGCAGGAAGATCAAGGCTTCGGCGCGGACATAAGTTCGAACGGATGCAAGTTGTGCTGTCGGCACTTGAAAGCCGGGGCTGGCCGAGGCCTGCCTGCTCCAGGACGCAAAGCGGACCGTCGGGACGATCGACAGCAGGCCGACGGTGACGAAGGCCACCATCTTTGCCCAGAACGCCCAGTTGTAGACGTAGAATTCCCAACCCTTCAGGCCGTAGATGACGCGTCCGATGCCGACAACGATGATCAGCATGGCGATGATGCCGTAATGGCGATCGATGCCGACAAGCCGCCGAAGCGTCGCGGCGGGCAGATCGCCGCGGATCAGGACAAATTCGGCGCCGATGATGCCGGCCAGTGAAAACACCAGCAGATGATGAAAGATGGCAAGCAGAAGATCGGTGGTATCCATGCCCTTTTCCCTCCGTCGGACGGCACAGCGGACGCTGAATCAGTTTCGTGCGAAGGGTAGCATCGTTCGGCAAGAATCCCATGCCGGAGCTGGCGTTCGCGACTACGTCCCTGCTTTGTTGACGCCAAATCCTGACAAACTAAATTTTGCCCATGACCAGGCTGAAACGCGCCTTGAACCCGATGCCGGAAGACATTCGAACCGCTTTGACAAAGCAGGGATTGATGGCGGCCTATGATGACAGACCGGATTATCAGAAGAACGACTATCTCGGCTGGATCGCTCGTGCCAAACGCGCCGAGACAAGACACAAGCGGCTCGACCAGATGCTGGACGAGTTGAAGCGCGGCGGCGTCTACATGAACATGCCCTGGCGCCGCTGAAACCGCGCTTGTCAGGTCACAGTTTCCCGCGGTCGAAGCGCCTCGACCTCGTTTCTCGCGCTGGAAGATGATCTGCCCTGTCCTGGCTCTTGTTGGACATTTGGGCGACATGCATGAGGCACCGGCAAACAACCACTTTGAATTTGCGCATGATCGTTTCGGAGGCGGTTTTTCGGCGATCATGCGCCGCGAGGCAGAGTTATGGGAAATCCAGGAGCAGCCAGTGCACCGGTCATCGAGACGAAGCGAACCATCTTGCGGCCACACCAGCTCGATGATTTCGATGCCTATGTTGCCATGTGGGCCGATCCGGAGGTCACCCGCTTCATCGGCGGCAAGCCGCGCACGCGCGAGGAAAGCTGGATGCGCTTCCTGCGTCATGCCGGCCTGTGGTCGCTGCTGGGCTACGGCTTCTGGGCGATCGAGGACAAGGCATCCGGCCGCTTCATCGGCGAGGCCGGCTTCCACGATCTGAAGCGCGACATGGTGCCGTCGATCGAAGGCGTTCCGGAAGCCGGTTGGGCGGTGGTCCCGAGCGCACATGGCCAAGGGTTCGCCAGCGAAGTCGTCGGACGGGCTCTCGCCTGGGGCGACGAGGCATTCGGGCGTGCAAGGACTGTCTGCATCATCGATCCGGAAAACACCGCTTCGCTGAGCGTCGCGGCCAAATGCGGCTACAGCGAAGTGTTGCGGACCACCTATCACGACAATGCGACGATCCTGCTGGAACGGCAGCCCTAGCGGTTGCGGCCTGGCATCCTGTGGTTCTGGTCGAATTGAGGCTTTCTACGCCTGCCGCTTCAGCGCCGGGCCTTCCGCTTCGGCCTTTAGGGCCGCCTGTTCGAGCATCGAGCCGTCTTCGCCGAAAGCGCGGGTGGCGCGCGCGGCCGCCTCGATCAGCGGATTTTTCATGCGCTGCAGAAAGGCCACGTCGACGCGCGTGCTCGGGCCGGACAGCGTCAACGCACCGAGCAGGGTGTGCCCCGGCCCGAACACTGGTGCTGAAACGCCCGCCGTCTCGGGGTCGCGATCGCCGACCGACAAACAATGGTAGGTTTTGCGGATCGTCTCGTATGGTTCACCCTGCTGACCGGAAAACGCCGCAAGCACGCGGCCGCCTGTGCCGGCCAGCAGGGGCAGCACGTCGCCTTCCCGGATGGTGTAGCGGATGGGATGCTTGGACTCGACGCGGTAAAGACAAGTGCGCACGTCGCCCGAACGGACATAGAAAGCGACGCTTTCCCAGCTTCGCTCGGCCAGATCGCGCATGATCGGCAGCAGGATGTCGATCGCCACCACCGAACGCTGGTATAGGGCGCCCAGCCGAAAGGTGGCAGGGCCGACACGATAGCGGCCGTCGTCGAGACGCTCCAGCAATTGCCCGCGCAGCAACGAGTTCGCCAGCCTCAGGATCGTGCTCTTGTAGAGGCCGGTGCGCGCCGCGATTTCGGCCAGGCTGAGCGAACGGTCGGCAGCAGCGAAAGCATCGAGGATGGCGATCGCACGATCGAGCGCGGCAACGCCGTTGGTCGACGCAGGCTTGGATTGTGTTACGGTTGTCCGCTTGACCACGTCGTTCCGTTCCCAGTTGGACAGAAGGGCCGATCGGAACAATTGTGCCGCATCCGGACAGTTCTGTCCAGCAGAATGCCATTCCGGTTGACAGAACGATGCAAAGACTGCATGAATTTTTGTCGAGCGGGTCTGAATTCAGGCTACGTTGCTGGCAGGCACCGGAGGAGGTGTCGTGATTGGAGGATCCCCATGCTGAACAGACGCAGATTTTTAACGAGCACCGCCGCTGCCGGCGCCGCCGGTTTCGCAGCGTTGCATCTCTCGCCCGCTTTCGCGCAGGACGCACCGCAGATCCAGATCTTTGTGCCGGCAGCGCCCGGCGGCGGCTGGGACCAGACGGCGCGCACGATGGACCAGGTGCTGCGCAGTGAGAAGCTGATCTCCGGTTCGCAGATCACCAATGTCGGCGGCGCCGGCGGCACAGTCGGCCTGCCGCAATTCATCAGCCAGTGGAACGGCAAGGGCAATTCGCTGATGGTTGCCGGCATGGTCATGGTTGGCGCCATCATCGCCAACAAATCGGCCAACAATCTCACCGAGGTCACGCCGATCGCCCGCCTCACCGGCGAATTCGAGGCGCTGGTGGTGCCGGCGGCCTCGCCGTTCAAGACAGCAGCGGATTTCGTCGCCGCCCTCAAGGCCGATCCGACCAAGGTTCCGGTGGCAGGCGGTTCGGCCGGCGGTTCGGACCACATATTGTTCGGCCTTATCGCCAAGACGGCCGGTGTTCCGGCAGCCAACCTCTCTTACGTGCCGTTCGCCGGCGGCGGCGAGGCATTGTCGGCGCTTCTCGGCAACCAGGTCGCGGCCGGCATCTCCGGCTACGGCGAGTTCTCCGAACAGGTCAAGGCAGGCGCGCTTCGGCTGCTTGCCATTTCCGCGGACAAGCGCCAGGAAGGCATCGACGCACCGACGATGAAGGAAGCCGGCATCGATGTTGAACTGTTCAACTGGCGCGGCGTCTTCGCACCGCCGGGCGTTTCCGACGCCGACAAGGCGGCGATGATCACGCTGGTCGAGACGATGGCCAAAAGCGAAGCCTGGGCCACCGAATGCAAAAACCGCAACTGGACGCAGATCCTGCTCACCGGCGACGACTACGCGAAATTTCTCACCGAAGACACGGCTAGGATCGCAGCCATCCTCAAGGACCTCGGCCTTGCCTGATGTCCCCGGAGAGGGGCGGTCTGCACTGCCCCTTTCCGATGTTCGCCAGCCGCATGGACATACGATCCGGCGCGAGTGAAACTGCGGTGAGGTCGGCCGTGGGAGACCGGCTATCCAGGGAGGACGATCATGAGCACCAGCGACCAGCAGGCGGCGCGGCCGCGCCTTGCCGTGCCCGAATTGCTGATCGGCATCGGGCTTCTTGCCTGCGCCGGCGCAGTGGCCTGGCAGACGCTGTCGATTCCGGTGTCGCCGCTCTACTCCAAGGTCGGCCCGACCGTCTTCCCCTACATCACCATGGTCGGCATGACGGTCCTTTCCCTGCTGCTGATCGTCGCCGCTCTGCGGGGTGGCTGGCAGCCGGAGGAAGAAAAGGAAACCCCGACCGACTGGAAGGCGATGGGCATCGTCGCCGTCGGACTGGTCGCAAATCTTGTTCTGATCCAGCCGCTTGGCTTCACCGCAGCCTCGGTGATCATGTTCGTTCTCATCTGCCACGGATTCGGCAGCAGACATCCGCTGCGTGACGTGCTGCTTGGCCTGATCCTGGCGCTTGCCGCCTATTTCGGCTTCGCCAGGGCGCTCGGCGTCAACATCGGCGCCGGCTTCATCGAGAACCAGCTGAACACCGGCCTCGATTCCATTATCCGTATGTTGAGAGGCTGAAGCCATGGAAACGCTTGGCCATCTCGCGCACGGATTTTCGGTCGCCTTTACGCCGGTCAATCTCATGTGGTGCCTGCTCGGCACGACACTGGGGACAGCGATCGGCGTGCTGCCAGGCCTCGGACCTGCGCTGACCATCGCGCTGCTTTTGCCGATCACCTACCAGGTGGCGCCGGAAGCGTCCTTCATCCTGTTTGCCGGCATCTATTACGGCGCCATGTATGGCGGTTCGACGACATCGATCCTGCTCAACACGCCGGGTGAAAGCGCGACCATCGTCACTGCGCTGGAAGGCAACAGGATGGCCCGTTCCGGCCGCGGCGGCGCTGCACTTGCCACTTCGGCGATCGGCTCCTTCGTCGCCGGTACACTCGGCACGCTGGGGGTCGCCTTCCTGGCCCCGGTCGTCGTCAAATTCGCGCTGTCCTTCGGCCCGGCCGAATATTTCTCGCTGATGGTGCTGGCCTTCATCACGGTTTCGGCGGTGCTCGGCTCATCGTCGGTGCGTGGCCTGACCAGCCTGTTCATCGGTTTCGTCATCGGCATGATCGGCGTCGACCTGCAGACCGGGCAACCGCGCTTCACCTTCGGCATGAGCCAATTGCTCGATGGCGTCGACGTGATCGTCGTCGCGGTCGGCCTCTTTGCGGTCGGCGAGACGTTCTACATGGCCTCGCGCCGCTACGCCGGCAAGGACGAGATCGTGCCGCTGAAGGGCTCGCTCTACATGACGGCGGCCGAATGGGCACGCTCGTGGAAGGCTTGGCTGCGCGGCGCCCTGCTCGGCTTCCCGATCGGCGCGCTGCCGGCCGGCGGCGCCGAAATCCCGACCTTTCTGTCCTATGCAATCGAGAAAAAGCTCTCCAATCACAAGGAGGAGTTCGGCACGGTCGGCGCCATCGAAGGCGTTGCCGGGCCGGAAGCCGCCAACAACGCATCGGCCGCCGGCGTGCTGGTGCCGATGCTGACGCTTGGGTTGCCGACCTCGGCGACGGCCGCGATCATGCTGTCGGCCTTCCAAAGCTATGGCATCAATCCCGGGCCGATGCTGTTCATGACGCAGGCCAATCTGGTCTGGGGGCTGATCGCCAGCCTGTTCATCGCCAACATCATTCTCGTCATCCTCAACCTGCCGCTGATCGGTTTGTGGGTGCGGCTGCTGAAAATCCCGGCGCCGCAGCTCTATGCCGGCATCCTGGTGTTCGCCACGGTCGGCACCTACGGTATTTCTCAGTCGCCGACCGACCTCGTCATCCTCTATCTGCTCGGCGGGGCCGGGTTCCTGATGCGGCGCTTCGATTTCCCAACGGCGCCGGTCATCATCGGCATGATCCTCTGGCCGCTCGCCGAAACGCAGTTCCGCCGCGCGATGACCATCTCGAACGGCGACTGGTCGGTGTTCTACAAACATCCGCTGTCGCTGACACTGCTGACGCTGGCATTCATCGGGCTGATCGGGCCGCATGTCTACGCTTACATCGAACGCCGCCGCACGCGTGGACCGGAACACGTGCCGGGCGATGCCTGACCTGTTTGTGACATCATGACCGATCTGCTGTCCGGCATCCGCGTCCTCGACCTGACCAATGTTCTGGCTGGCCCCTACTGTGCCTATCAGCTGGCGCTGCTCGGGGCCGATGTGATCAAGGTCGAGGCGCCGCAAGGCGGCGATCTGGCGCGCCAGCTCGGCGGCTCGCCGGAACTCAACAGCACCGGCATGGGCGCTTCATTCCTGGCGCAGAACGCCGGCAAACGATCGGTGATGCTCGATCTCAAGAAAGAGGCCGATCGCGAACGCTTCCTCGATCTGGTCGCCTCCGCCGACGCGCTGGTCGAGAATTTCCGCCCCGGCGTGATGGATCGGCTGGGGCTCGGCTATGCCAGGCTGAAAGAGGTCCGCCCCAGTCTTGTCTATTGCGCGATTTCGGGCTTCGGCCAGACCGGGCCGATGCGCGACAATCCGGCCTACGACCAGATCATCCAGGGTCTTTCGGGCATCATGAGCATCACCGGCACAGCGCAGACCGCGCCGTTGCGTGTCGGATACCCCGTCGCCGACACGCTGGGTGGGCTGGTCGGGGCGTTCGCCATCACGGCGGCACTTGTGAAGCAGAAGACGACAGGCGAGGGCGCTTTCCTCGACGTGTCGATGCTCGAATGCACGCTTTCCGCGCTGGGCTGGCCGGTCTCCAACTATCTGACGGCAGGCGTCGAGCCGCAGCCGATGGGCAACGAGAACATGACGGCGGCACCTTCCGGCACGTTTCGCACCGGCGACGGTCTGCTCAACATCGCCGCCAACAAGCAGGAACAGTTCGTCACGCTCTGCCGGCTGGTCGGGCTGCCGGAGCTGGCGTCGGACCCGCGCTTTGCCGAGCGCGAGACGCGCAAGCGCAACCGCATCGCCTTGAAGGCGCTGATCGAGGATGCCCTGGCGAACAGCTCGGCCGCAGCCTGGGAGGAGACGCTCAATCGCGCAGGCGTGCCGGCGGGCAGGGTGCTGACGATCCCGCAGGTGCTGGCCGAGCAGCAAGTGATCGAGCGCGACATGACCACCCGTTTCGATAGCATGCCGAACATCGACCGACCGCTGACCGTCGTGCGCGGCGGGTTCATGGTCGATGGCGAAGCACCGTTGCCGACCAGGCCGCCGCCGGCGCTGGGCGAGCACATGGACGAGGTGTTTGCCAGTCTGCCGCCGCGCGTCAAGAAAAGGGCGCAGGCATGAGCGACGCGAGAACATGAGCAACGTTGAGAAAAAAACCGGCCGCGAGCGCGGTGAGGAATGGTGGCAGACCGATATCATCGAAATGCGCCCTGGCGTGATCCGGCTGCGTGGCTATGAGATCCAGGACCTGATCGGCCGCGTCAGCTTTCCGGCGATGATCTGGCTGATGCTGCGCGGCGAACTGCCTGGCGAGGAGCAGGCGGCGCTGCTCGGTATCGCGCTGGGGGCGGCCGTCGACCACGGGCCGCAGGCGCCGTCGATCGCCATTGCCCGCATGGCGGCCACCTGCGGCGTCGGCATCAACAGCGCCATGGCTTCAGCCATCAATGTGCTTGGCGACGTGCATGGCGGCGCCGGCGAGCAGGCGCTTGCCTTCTACGGCGACATCGCCGCGGCACTGGACGCAGGCGTGACGCTTGCCGATGCCGTCGCGTCGCGGCTCGATCGCTTCTTCGCCGAGGAGAAATCCTATGTGCCGGGGCTCGGTCATCGCTTCCACCCGGTCGATCCGCGGGCGCCGCGTCTCATCGAGCTGACCCGCGATTTTGCCGCGCGCGGCGTCGTCAGCGGACGTTTCGCCGATATCGCCGCGGCTGTCGAGGCCGAGGTCGCGCGGCGCAAGGGCAAGAAGATCCCGCTCAACATCGACGGCGCCACCGCCGTCATCTATGGCGAGCTCGGCTTTCCGCCGCCGCTGACGCGTGGCCTTTTCGTGCTGTCGCGCTCGGTCGGCATCTTGGCGCATGCGTGGGAACAGTCGCAACAGAGCGACCGCAACAAAGGACCACTGCCGCGCGAATGGTTGTGGGCCTATACCGGCACGCCGGTGCGGTCTTTCCCTCAGGGAGAGGACGACGCCAAATGAGACCTTGGTTCAAGTTCGCCAGCGGGCGCTGGCTGGGGAATTTTCAAGTTCTTCAGCAGCGTTGAAAGTTCGGGCTCGTCGATAAGCACGGCTGCGTCTGCCGGGGCCAGCCATGCCCGCTGCCGCCTTTTGGCTTCCTGCCAGTTGGCCAGTTCCTCCGTCACCGCCAGCAGGTAGACGGTGACGTCGACGCGGACGAAGCGGTTCGTCAGCCGCTTCCAGTAGGAATAGGTGCCGGCCGGCTGCTTCAGCGTCTTGCCGAGGACGCCGGCTTCCTCCCGCGCTTCGATGGTGGCTGCCTTGCGCCCACTCTTGCCCTTCATCGGCCAGCCCTTGGGCACGATAAAGCGTCTTGTCGATATCGAGGTGACCAGGATCACCTCGACGCCGCCATGCCTGCCCAGCCGAAAGGGAATTGCCGCGACCTGGCGGATCCGCTCGCCCTTCCTCGCCTTGCGCACGACCTTCTTCTTGGTGGCTGCCATTGCCGGCGATCCAATCAGGGCAGTGCCCAAGCGCAAAGGCACGTTGCGAAAATCAAAACTGCCTTTGATGCTACTTTAAGTAGAGCGGCGTTCAAGCATATCAGCTAAATAAATGAAAACGCCGGGCCATCAGCGGCAGACGCTGATGAAGCGGCTGCCCGATCGCCGCAACTGGCAAGTAGGCGCCATCTGCGGCACATCTGGCCGTTGCGGCACGACCACGCGATCCTGGGCACGGAACTGCTGTTGCTGCTGCTGAAATTGCTGCCGTCGCAGCCTGTTCTCCAGCATCTGCAATTCGCCTTGCAGGACCACGGTATTGCGATTGGCGGGAGCGACGTTCTGCGCGGAGACAGCCGCGCCCGACAGCATCGCTGTTGCCAGGGTTGCCGACATCAAGATCGTCGAAAGGCGAAGCGGCGACATCCATCCATTCCCTTACGAAACAGAACCTTGGGCCCCGCACGAAACAGAACCTTGCGATTATATAGGGCGTTTGTCTGATGATGCCATGGCTAAAGCCTCGCCGGAGCGGAATTGGCGGGCTAGCCAGTCAGGGCGCAAAGCCCGTCGACCGATGTGTGCTGGCGAAGGGCACCAATACGAGGCCGACGACAAGAAGCTGGAGAGCATCCTGCGGCTCCATACCTTTCAGGCCTGGCTTAGATAATTTGAACCGCAACATCACACAGTTGAAAAGCTCGGCATGGCCGGGCTGCGTTCCCCGGAGCCGTGGCCACGGCACGGCGATAGGCCAGCCGCGCGACTATTCGCGGAATGCGCGGCTGATCTGGTCGGTCAACGGCTTCATCAGAAACGAGATGACGGTGCGATCGGTCGTGCGCATGAACGCCTCCACCGGCATGCCTGGCTTGAGGCTTTCCGGATCCAACGAGCCAAGCTTGCCTTCGTCAAGCCTGATCCGCACGCTGTAGTAGGATAGTCCGTTCCGCTCGTCTTCGACGAGGTCGGGAGAAACCGTTGCTACATGTCCTTCGATTTCCGGTGTGACCTGCTGGCTGAACGCCGACAGCCGCAGATGGACAAGCTGGCCGGGCTGGACCTGATCGATGTCTTGAGGCGCGATGCGTGCGTCCACAGTCAATTCGTCAGCGGTCGGGACAATCATCATAATTGGCTCGCCGGTCGTGACGACGCCGCCGACCGTATGGATCGCAAGCTGATGCACCCGTCCGTTCTGGGGTGAACGAATATCGGTCTGTCTAAGCAATTCCTCCGCGGCGATCCTTCGCTCTGCCAATTCTGTGGTTCGAGCCTCCGTTTCGCGTAATTCTTTCGCGACCTCGCTGCGCCAATCCTGCTGGATCTGGATGATGGCCATTTCTGTTTCGCTGATTCTGCCGTTCGCTTCGGCTATCGCAGCGACGAGTTGGCCGCGCCCTCCCTCGATCTGAGCCTCGCCCCGCTCCAGGTCCAGGAGTCGCGACCGCTGGACGAGTTTCTTTTCCCAAAGGCCCCTGACGCCCTTGATCTCGTCGCGGACCAACGCAATCTCGTGCTCCTTGGCCGCCCTTTGTGCCTCGAGGCCCGCTATCTCCTCCTTGAGCTGGCTCACCCGTTGCCTGCGTTGCTCGATTTGGGCACGGTAAGCTCCCCGGCGCAAAGCAAAAAGTTTCTGCTCCCCGCCGATCACACGCGCCACATGTCCGACAGAGGAGCGGCTGGTGAGATCCTCGGAAAAGGCTATCGCCTCGGCACCCTCACGCTCCGCTGTGAGGCGTGCCTCCCGCGCCGAGAGTTCGTCCAGGGTATTGGTTATGACGGCGAGATTGGCGCGTGTAAGCGTGTCGTCGAGACGGAGCAAAATATCGCCTGCTCTGACTTCATCGCCGTTGCGCACGTTGATCTCACCCACAACGCCGCCGCTTGGATGCTGAACCGCCTTGACGTTGGATTCCACTGCGATATGGCCGGTAGCGATGACGGCGCCTGACAATTCCGTCGTTGCGGCCCATGCACCAAGGCCGCCGACAAGCAGCGCCACGGTTGCGGCGCCAAGAAGCATATACCGGCGAAGGGATAAGTCGTTCTGCGTCGGCTGCGATCGCACATCGGTAGGGAGGTTAGCCCGAACGAACGCCAGCCCGCCGATTTTGCCCTTGACGCCGGCCAGATGGCTCGCTCCGGCACGAATATGCGGAATCATCCCCCTCACGCCGTTACGCGCGCCAAAGAACGATCGATCATGAAATAACGTCATCCTGATGCCTTTTCCTCCGGGGCAACTGCTTGAAGCGTTCCCACGGAGGCACTCCGCGTCGTGCCCCGGACGACCAGATCCCTCGCCCCAAATGCGTGCTGACGGCCGGAGTCGAGAACAAGTAAAAGGTCCACTGCCGCCAGGGCGCTTGGACGATGGGCGATTACGACAACCACGCCGTGCCGCTGTTTGACTGCAAGGATCGCCTGGGTCAAAGCCTGCTCGCCTCCAGCGTCCAGATTCGAGTTCGGTTCATCCAAAACAACGAGGAAAGGATCACCATAAAGCGCGCGGGCCAGTCCAATGCGCTGCCGCTGTCCTGCTGAAAGCGATGCGCCGCCCTCGCCGATCTCGGTCTGATATCCGCGAGGCAAGCGCAGGATCATTTCGTGCATGCCCGCGGTCTTGGCCGCCGCGATAATGGTTGCCGGATCCGGAGAAGGATCAAAGCGGGCAATGTTTTGAGCAATGGTGCCTGCGAAAAGTTCGACATCTTGCGGCAGATACCCGATATGTCGCCCCAGTGCCTCAGCCGGCCACTGTTCGATGGCGGCGCCGTCCAGGCGGATTTTGCCGCGCGCTGCCGGCCAGACGCCGACGAGCGCCCGCGCCAGTGACGATTTGCCCGATGCACTCGGACCGATGACACCGAGCGCGGAGCCGGCGTTCAGCGAAAACGCAATGTCCTGTACGACAAAACGGCTTTCGCCTGGCGGGACGACGCTGATCGCTTCAACCGAGAGTTGTGTCTGCGGCGGCGGCAGCTGCAAGCGATCCTCTGTGGCAGGGAACTGCGTGAAAAGTTCGTTCAGCCGGTGCCAGCCTTGTCTGGCGGCAAGAAAGTTCTTCCAGTGCGCAATTGCGAGTTCGACCGGCGCCAGCGCTCGCGCAGTGAGAATGGAACTTGCGATGATGATGCCGGGCGTGGCTTCCCCACCGATCACCAAATACGCTCCGATCGCGAGAACGACTGATTGCAGCAGCATCCTAAAGCCGCGGGAGAGCGCGCCGAATGAACCTGTGACATCGCTGGCGCGCATCTGCGCCTGCCTGTATTTGCCGTTCGCCTCCGCCCAGCGCGAGGCCAGGGTGGATCTCATGCCCATCGCTTCGAGCACTTCGGCGTTACGGATGCTTGCCAGCGCGATATTGCTGCGCGCTCCGGCATATCCAGACATTTCGATTGCTGGACGGCGGACCGTTTTCTCGGTGAGCACGGTCAATGCCAAGAGCAGGATCGCCCCAATCAGCGCAGCCAGGCCGAGCCAAGGATGGAAGGCAAAACAGAGCGCGAGATAAAGCGGCATCCACGGCAGGTCGAAAAGAGTGGCGGGACCACCGCTGGCCAGGAAACCGCCGATTTGATCGAGATCGCGCACCGGCTGCATGCCCTCGCCCGAACGGCCTCTGGCCAAGGGCAATTGCGACATCACGCGGTAGGTCCGCTCACTCAGGCGCTCGTCGAGTCCGCTGCCGATACGCGCCAGCACCCGGCCGCGGATCGCGTCGAGTGCACCTTGAAAAACATATAGAATCGAAATCAGCAGGACCAGAGCCACCAGCGTCGGCACGCTACGGCTGGGCAGGACCCTGTCGTAGACCTGCAGCATGAACACCGAGCCGGACAACATCAGCACGTTGATAAGGCCGCTGAAACCCGCCACCGCCAAAAAGGCGCGCCGGAAATGCGCCAGGCAGGCAGCCAATTCGGACTTCGCCCTCGGCGGGCGGAGCTTTTCTGAACCAGATTGTGACATTGATGTCCCCTCGATCAACCGCGTGCGTCAGCAGGCGATGCAGGCCCATAACTGCAGGCCCGCATCGTCCGGCATTGGCTACGCGGCCTGATCGGTGATCACGCTGTTGTTATGCGCAGACAGTTGCTCGATGAGTTTCGCAGCCAGCGCGTCGGCATCGCCCGCTTGCGTATGTGCATACTCTGCCCAATCAAAAGCCGGTCTCGGATCGCCCGCATTTGCTAATGCGGTCGATGCAGCGTCCCGGACCTGCTCGATAGCGTCGTCGAGTTGGCCGCGAACGTTCCCGAGTTGTGGAAACACGATGTTATCGCCGTCAAGAGCCACCTGTGCACCGCTCTCCTTGGCCGTGCCAGGCGTTGCTTCAGCCTCCTCATGTTCGGCCAAGGTCTGGTCGGACCGGAAGTTTGCGCCGTTTTTGCTGAAGAAGTTTGCAAGCCACTGGGAACCAGAATCCGGCTGCGTTGTCGGGGCCGGTTCAGCTTGCGCCGTTGGTGTCGGGGCCGGTTCAGTTGGCGCGGTTGGCGTCGGGTCCTGCTGCGGCGCCGGATCCGAAACGGCCGCCGGTTCATCCTGAACGGCAGCGACGGCGCCCTGCTTCGGGTCGACGAGATCGACTTTGACGTTCTTGCTCCCGACAGAGACGGTGCGCGTCGAAGCTTCGATGCCCGCCCCCGAGAAGGTTACTGTGTAGGTGCCCGGCTTGAGCGCGAGGTCGTAGCCGCCGGCGGCCATGGTCTTCGTCGTAAACGTCGCGCCCGTCGAACTCTTCGCTGTGATGGTGAGACCGGACAGACCTTCACCGGGATCGTAGAACCTGTCCCCGTCCTTGTCGTCGATCGCCACACCGGTCAGGAACAGGTCTGATCCGGTCTTGGCAAAATTCTCCGTCACGAAACCGCTGGAGCGCCCCCGGTAATCGCCAACCTCGAAGCCAAGACCTACCTCGCGGAAATTCCCATTGAGGATGTTGGCACGATGACCCGGGGAGTTCATCAGGTTGTTGTGCAGAAGCAGAATCTCGTCATTGTAGCCTGTCGGTGACCTGGTCGTAGCCCATGCGATGTTCTCCCCTGTCGCCCAGGAGCCCGCGAGGGTGTAGCCAGCCGCCTTCATTCGCTGGGTGGGCGAGGACCCTCCCGACCCCGTGTGAGAAAAGGTGTCGGTTGCAAGCATCCATCTGCTGTGCCCCTCAGCCGACTCGCTGAGATCATTGTCAAAGGCCAGTGGCTGCACGCCGGCCTTGGCCCTCTGGGCGTTGATAAGTTCAAGTAGATATTGTTCTTGTGCGCTATGTTGCGGCATTAGGTCGTCGCTCCACTGTTTCGTTTTTGGACGGTCCCGCCAAGCTGTAGAATTTCCCCCATGGTGCTTGGTAAAAGCCGACTGTGGCTAAGCTGCGGCAGGCGCCTGTTAACCATGATTTTGTTAAAGAGAATTTGTGGGAATGCGATAACGTAAAATTTCATACTGCAATGCAACCAATATGACACTTGATTGTGCACGTACTCGCGATGCGCGACTTGCGCCAGACCGTGAGGACCTGCGAGGTCCTGAACGCCTCGCCTCGACCATTCCCATTAACCGAAGGTTGTTCGCCGATCCTGGACATCCGGAACGCGCGTGCCATCTCGTTGGCCGGCTTCAGCGGCGCACTTGTCCGGACCGCGGAGCTCTCGGCCGATTGAGCTCGCCCGCGGCGCTCGCTTCAGTCGACTTCGCGCAGGCGGTATCCTACGCCGGTTTCGGTGGTGATGTAACGCGGCTGGTCGGGCGTTTTCTCGATCTTTTGCCTGAGCTGCCGCACATAGACCCTGAGATACTGCACGTCGGTCGAATCGCCCCAGACCTGCTTCAAAAGAAACTGGTGGGTGAGAACCTTGCCGGCGTGCTGAACGAGGATGCGCAGGATGTCGTACTCCTTCGGCGAGAGCTTTATCTCCCTGTCCTCGATCATGACGATGCGCTTCACCAGATCGACCGTGAGATCGCCGGTGTTAAAGACCGGCTTCTCGCCTTGCTGCTGGAACTTGTGGCGGAGCGCCACGCGGATGCGCGCGACAAGCTCGTTCATGCCGAACGGCTTGGTGATATAGTCGTCGGCGCCGAGATCAAGTGCCGAGACGATGCCGGCCTCGTCGGTGCGGCTGGAAAGGATGACGACGGGAACATCCAGGCCGTCGTCCCGCCATTTGCGCAGCAATTCGTGGCCGCCCATGCCGGGCAGGCCGAGATCGAGCAGGATCAGGTCCGGCTTTTCCGTCTCCACGAGTTCGATCGCCGTCTTGGCGTTCGGCGCCTCGCTGATCGCATAGCCCTGGCTGCCAAGGCCGACGCGGAGCAGCTTGCGGATCGGCGGTTCGTCATCGACGACCAATATCCTGACGTCCAGGTTCGTCATGCCAATTTAGCCACGTCGGGGTCGTCCACATTTCGGTCATCGCCGTTGGGGTCGTCGTCCACCGCGGGCAGTTCCGTCGGCACCGGCATCCTGATTGTGAAAACCGCCCCTGAGTGGTCGGTCCTGCTGGTCGCCGAAATCGTCCCGCCCATCGCCTCGATGAAGCCGCGGCAGATCGAGAGCCCAAGCCCGGTGCCGGCACGGACCTGATCGCCCTTGCGCACCCGGTAGAACGTGTCGAAAACGCGTTCCAGATCGGCGCGCGGAATGCCCGGCCCCTCGTCCATGACCTGCAGGATGACGGAACCATTGTCGGCCCAGCCCTGCAGGTGGATCGTCGAACCTGGCGGCGCGTATTTGGCGGCATTGTCGAGAAGGTTGAACAGCGCTTGCTCGAACAGGACGGGGTCGAGCCGCAGCATTGGCAGGTCCGCGGGAATATCGATTTCGGTCTTGTGTTCGCCGATGATTTTCCTCGCCCGGTGCAAAGCGGAACCGACGATATCGCCGACATAGTGGAACGCGTAGTTCGGCTCCATCGCACCGGATTCGATCTTGGTCATGTCAAGCAGGTTGGCGATGAAGCGGTTCAGCCGTTCCGATTCGTCGAGCACGGTCGACAGCAGGTCCGCCTGGTCCGCTTCGGGAAGCGCTGGCGCAAATTCCCGCAATGTGCCGGCGGCGCCGATGATCGCGGCAAGCGGCGTTTTCAGGTCATGGGAAATCGAGGTCAGCAGCGCCGAGCGCAAGCGGTCCGCCTCGGCAGCGAGCTTGGCCCGGTCGACGTCGGCGACCAGCTGGATACGCTCGATGGCCACCGCCGCCTGATCGGTGAGAGCGTCGAGCAGGCGCTGCTGCTCGGGCGTCAGCAGCGGACCTTGCTTGTCATTGTCGAGGCCGACGACGCCGACAGCGGTGCGCCCCGTCCGCAACGGAACATAGAGGCGTTTTGCTCCGGGCAGCGTGTCCGCGCCGCGCCCCGCGGCGCGGTTGTGTTCCCAGGCCCAGAGCGCCGCGGCGATGTCTGCCTCAGCCAGCGTGTCGTCCGGAGGATAGCCGGCCTTGACCGTGATCGTGCCGTTTTCGGGCAGCAGCAGCACCACCCGCAGCTTCAGCATCGAGGCTATCTGGAAGGCAGTCGCCCAAAGCACGTCGTCCAGCGTTCCCGTCCCGGCCAGCTTCTTCGAGAACAGATAAAGGTCCTCGGTGGTGCGAGCGCGAGACTGCGCCGCCACTGCCTGGCGCTGTACCCGCGCCGTCAGATTGCTGGCGATGATCGCCACGCAGAAGAAGAAGCCGAGTGCGACGGCGCTTTCCGGAGCGCTGATGTTGAACGTGTAGAGCGGGTCGAGAAAGAAGAAGTTGAATGCCAGCGCGCTGAGGATGCAAGCGAATATCGCAGGCCACAGGCCTGCCGTGACCGCAGACACCAGCACCGACATGAGGAAGACAAGGGCGATGTTGCGCACGTCGAGCACGCGCGACAGCAGCAGCCCGAAAAGCAGTCCTGCGACGACGTAGCCGGTGACGATCAGATAGGGCCTGATGTCGAGGCGCGCCGGTTGAACCGGAATGACACCTCGTGACGGCTGGACTTGCGCCTGGTCGTCGCCGGAGACGACATGAACGCTGATCTTGCCGGCGTCGCGTATCAGGTCATAGGTGACGGAGCCGTCGAACAATTGCCGCCAGCGCGGCTTGCGCGGCTTGCCTGATATGATGTGGGTGACGTTGTTTGCCGCCGCATAGCGCAGGATCTCGGTGGCGACGTCCTGACCGGGTATGGTGACGGGAGTGCCGCCCAATTGCTCGGCAAGGCGAAGCGTTGCCGCGAGCCTGTCGCGATCCTGCTCGGACAGGCTGGTCGAACGCGGCGTCTCGACATAGAGCGCCAGCCATGATGCGCGCAGTCGCTCGGCCTGGCGGCGGGCATAGCGCACAAGCGACGCGCTGCGCGGATCCTCGTCGACCCAGACCAGGACACGTTCGCTGGCCGCCCAGGGTCCGGCTATGGCGTGGGCCTGCATGTGGGTCAGCAACTGCTCGTCGACGCGCTGGGCGGTGCGGCGCAGCGCCAGTTCCCTGAGCGCCGTCAGATTGCCAGGCGAGAAATAGTTCTCGATCGCGCGCTGGGCGGTGCTGGGGATATAGACCTTGCCTTCCTCGAGCCGCTTGATCAGGTCGTCGGGCGTGAGATCGATGATCTCGATGTCGTCGGCCTGGTCGATGATGGAGTCTGGAACCGTCTCGCGCACCCTGACGCGCGTGATCTGCGCCACGACATCGTTCAGGCTTTCGACATGCTGGATGTTGAGCGTGGTGTAGACGTCGATGCCGTGCGTCAGGATTTCCTGAACGTCGAGATAGCGCTTGGGATGGCGGCTGCCCGGCGCGTTGGTATGGGCCAGTTCGTCGACGAGGACCAGCGCCGGACGCCGGGCAAGGATGGCATCGAGGTCCATTTCCTCGAGGGCGCGCCCCTTGTAGTCGACCCGACGACGCGGAATCACCTCATAGCCGTCGACCAGCGCCTGGGTTTCCTTGCGGCCGTGCGTCTCGACGACGCCGATCACCACGTCCACTCCGTCGGCCAATCTTGCACGGCCCGACATCAGCATTTCAGAGGTCTTGCCAACACCGGGGGCGGCGCCCAGAAAAATTCGCAGACGACCGCGCGCCTCGCGCTCCGCGTGGTCAAGCAGGGCGTCGGGTGAGGGTCTGGTCTCGTTGCTTCTGTCGTCCGGCATCACAGTCGATCATGAATGGCGCCAAGGATGGTGTCGACCCCACCATTCATTGCTTGATGGCCTCGTCCAGCGCCAGGTTAAGCTGCAGCACATTGACCACAGGCTCGCCCATGAAGCCGAGCTCGCGGTGCTCCACATGGCTGTCGACAAGCGACTTGACCCTGGCTTCATCGACGCCCCTGGCCCTGGCCACCCTGGCGACCTGGAAATAGGCGGCCTCGGGGCTGATATGCGGATCGAGGCCGCTGCCTGAAGTCGTGACCAGATCGATCGGCACCGGCTGGTTCGGATTTTCCCCTTTCAGCCTGTCGGCATTGCTCTTGACGCGGTCGATCAGCTTGGCGTTGGTCGGCCCGAGATTCGAGCCGCTCGAAGCGGCGGCGTCGTAGCCGTCGCCTGCAGCCGACGGCCGGCCATGAAAATAGCGCTCGCTGGCAAAAGCCTGGCCGATCAGCTCGGAGCCGACGAGCTTGCCGTCCCTCTCGATCAGGCTGCCATTGGCCTGGCGCGGGAACAAGGCCTGGGCGATGCCGGTCATGCCGATCGGATAGATCAGGCCGGTCAGGATGGTAAAGAAAACGATCATGGTGATCGCGGGTCTGATTTGCTTGAGCATGGACTTGATTCCCTATGCGAGGCCTAGCGCGGTGATGGCCATGTCGATCGCCTTGATGCCGACGAAGGGGGCGACGAGGCCGCCGAGGCCGTAGACAAGAAGGTTGCGGCCGAGCAGCGCGCCGGCGCCGACGGCGCGATATCTGACGCCTCTTAGCGACAGCGGGATCAGCGCGACGATGATCAGTGCGTTGAAGATGATGGCCGAGAGAATGGCGCTCTGCGGCGTTGCCAGATGCATGATGTTGAGCGCCTGCAGCGGGCCTGACGTCTGCCCCGGCGCGATGTAGAAGACGGCGAATATGGCCGGGATGATGGCAAAATACTTGGCCACGTCGTTGGCGATCGAGAAGGTCGTCAGCGAGCCGCGCGTCATCAGCAGCGCCTTGCCAATTTCCACGATCTCGATCAGCTTGGTCGGATCGCTGTCGAGATCGACCATATTGCCGGCTTCGCGTGCGGCGACGGTGCCGGTGTTCATGGCGACGCCGACATCGGCCTGCGCAAGGGCCGGCGCATCATTGGTGCCGTCGCCGCACATGGCGACGAGCTTGCCCTTGGCCTGTTCGTCGCGGATGAGCTTCAGCTTGTCCTCGGGCGTCGCCTGGGCCAGGAAATCGTCGACGCCGGCCTCCGCCGCGATCGCCGCCGCCGTCATCGGGTTGTCGCCGGTGATCATCACCGTGCGGATACCCATCTTGCGCAGTTCGGCGAAGCGTTCCCGGATGCCGCCCTTGACGATGTCCTTGAGATGGACGACGCCGAGCAGGCGTCCGTCGCGCTCGACCGCAAGCGGCGTGCCGCCGGATTTGGCGACGTCGTCGGCGATCGCCTGGAGGTCGCGGACGGTGTCGCTGCCGGGGCGCGTGCCATGCGAGGCGACGGTCGACTGATTGACGTGGGCGAGCACCGAATCGACCGCGCCTTTGCGAACCGAAGAGCCATCGATGTCGACGCCGCTCATGCGGGTTTGCGCGGTGAATGGCACGAAACTGGCATGCAGTGTTGCCATGTCGCGGGCACGGATGGCGTATTTCTCCTTCGCCAGCACGACGATCGAGCGGCCTTCCGGCGTTTCGTCGGCAAGCGAGGCCAACTGCGCCGCGTCGGCCAACTCCTGCTCGGTGACGCCCTTGACCGGTCGGAATGCCGTCGCCTGGCGATTGCCGAGCGTGATCGTGCCGGTCTTGTCGAGCAGCAGCGTGTCGACGTCACCCGCCGCTTCGACGGCGCGGCCCGACATCGCCAGCACGTTGAACCGCACCAGGCGATCCATGCCGGCGATGCCGATGGCCGAAAGCAGCGCGCCGATCGTCGTCGGGATCAAGGTGACGAACAGGGCGACGAGGACGGTCACCGAAATGGTGCCGCCGGAATAGGAGGCGAAACTCGGGATCGTCGCCGTCGCCAGTACGAAGATCAGCGTCATGCCGACGAGCAGGATGTTGAGCGCGATCTCGTTGGGCGTCTTCTGGCGCGCAGCGCCTTCGACCAGCGAGATCATGCGGTCGAGGAAGGTGTGGCCGGAGGCCGCGGTGATGCGCACGCGGATCCAGTCGGACAGAACCTGCGTGCCGCCGGTCACCGCCGAACGGTCGCCGCCGGATTCACGGATTACCGGAGCGGATTCGCCGGTGATCGCCGCCTCGTTGACCGAAGCGACGCCTTCGATCACCTCGCCGTCCGACGGAATGATGTCGCCGGCCTCGACGAGCACCACGTCGCCGACCTTCAGGCTGGTGCCTGGCACCAGCTTGAACCTGGTGCGGTCGTCGCCGCTCAACAGCTTGGCCTGGCTCTCGGTGCGAGCCTTGCGCAGCGAATCGGCTTGGGCCTTGCCTCGGCCTTCGGCGACCGCTTCGGCGAAGTTGGCGAAAAGCACGGTGAACCACAGCCAGATGATGATCTGCAGCGAGAAGCCGAGATCGCCGCCGCCGGTGACGAGATCCTTGACGAACAGGACTGAGGTGAGCGCCGAGACGACGGCGACGACGAACATCACCGGATTGCGCATCAAGGTGCGCGGGTTGAGTTTCCTGAAGGCGCCGTCGACGGCGGGCAGCAGGATACGGGCATCCATGATGACAGCGGATTTGGACTGGCTCATTTGGTGGCTCCAGTATCGGTGTTGGTGACCGACCGATCGTAGGCCGAACGAAGATGCGGAAGCCCGGAGGCCAGCAGCCAGATCACGATCATGACTGCCGCAATGCCGAAGAACGTGGACAAGGTCGGAAAAGGCGGCGGGGTCAGGAAAGGAGGCGGGGCTGCCCCTTTCCGATCGTCTCGATGCCGAATCTTGCGACGTATGGTTTCGAGCCAGGACATGACATTGATCCAAGGTGGGACGGTTCAGAAAGTCTGCCCGTGGATGCCAGCCAGGTGCTCGACGATCGGTCCGACCGCCAGTGCCGGGAAGAAGGTGAGGCCGCCGACGATCAGAATGACGCCGACCAGCAGCCCGACGAACAGCGGCCCGTCGGTCGGAAAGGTGCCGGCGGAGGCGGGCACCGTCTTCTTGGCGACCAGCGAGCCGGCGATCGCCAGAGCCGGGATGATGACCAGGAAGCGGCCCATCAGCATGCCGATGGCAAGCGTGACGTTGTACCAGGGCGTGTTGCCGGTCAGGCCGCCAAAGGCCGAGCCGTTGTTGGCGGCAGCCGAGGTGTAGGCATAGAGAACCTCGGAGAAGCCGTGCGGGCCGGCATTGGCCATCGAAGCGACGCCTGTCGGCAGCACCACCGCGATGGCGGTGAAGATCAGCATCGCCAGCGGCAGGCAGAGAATGGCGAGCATCGCCATCTTGACCTCCTTGGCCTCGATCTTCTTGCCGAGATATTCGGGCGTGCGTCCGACCATCAGTCCGGCGACGAAGACGGCGATCACGATATACATCAGGATGCCGTAGAGACCGGCGCCGACACCGCCGACAATGAGCTCGCCGAGCTGCATGTTGATGATCGGGATCATGCCGCCAAGCGCTGTGAAGCTGTCATGCATGGCGTTGACGGCGCCGCAGGACGCGGCGGTGGTGATCACCGCAAACAGCGCCGACAAAGCGATGCCGAAGCGCGTTTCCTTGCCTTCCATGTTGCCGCCGTCGATGCCCAGCGCATGCACCAGCGGATTGCCTGATGCTTCCGCCCAGTAGCAGGCGGCAACGCCGGCGATGAACAGGACGCCCATTGCAGTCAAGATCGCCCAACCCTGGCGCTGGTCGCCGTTCATGCGGCCGAAGACGTTGGTCAGCGCCGCACCGATGGCGAAGATCGAAACCATCTGGATCAGATTCGAGATCGCGTCGGGGTTTTCGAAGGGATGCGCGGCGTTGGCGTTGAAGAAGCCGCCACCATTGGTGCCGAGCATCTTGATGGCGATCTGCGAGGCAACCGGCCCGACCGCGATCGTCTGCCGCGCGCCCTCCAGGGTTGTGGCGTCGAGATAGGCGCTGAGCGTCTGCGGTATGCCGAGATAGACATAGACCAGCGTCAGCACCATGCAGAGCGGCAACAGCAGGTAAAGGGTGCACCGGGTCATATCGACCCAGAAATTGCCGATCGATTTGCCGGAGGCCTTGGTGAAGCCGCGGATCAGCGCGATTGCGATGGCGATGCCGGTCGCTGCGGACAGGAAGTTCTGCACGGTGAGGCCGGCCATCTGCACGAGATAGGACATCGTGCTTTCACCGCCGTAGTTCTGCCAGTTGGTGTTGGTCATGAAGCTGGCGGCGGTGTTGAAGGCGAGCCCGGGTTCGACGGAGCTCATGCCGGCCGGATTGTAAGGCAGGCTGCCTTGCAGCCGTTGCAGGGCGTAGAGCACCAGGAAGCCGGCGAGGTTGAAGAACAGCACGGCCGCCGCATAGGTGGTCCAGTGCTGCTCCTCACGCTCGCTGATCCCCGAGATGCGATAAAGGCTGCGCTCGACAGGAGCCAAAATCGGCGAAAGGAACGTGCGGTCGCCGCTGAAAACGCGAACCATGTAGCCGCCGAGCGGCTTCACCAGCAAAACGACGATCCCGCAATAGACGAGGATCTGCATCCATCCGTTGAAAGTCATTGAAATAGCCTTCCGTGCCTGCGCCAGTTGCCGTTAGAAACGTTCTGGGCGAATGAGGGCGTATGTCAGGTAGACGAGAAGGAACAGGGTCACAGCGCCACCGAGGATATAGTCGACAAGCATGTTGCGGTCCTTCCGCCTAAAGACTATCGCAGGCTTTGACGAAGGCGAAGAACAGGGCGAAAAACAAAAATCCTATCCCGAGAACGATGATGTCCATCGGAGCTGTTCCTTATTTTCGTTTTTGCACTGGCTTGCCTGCAGCCGGGCAGCGTTGAAGTCATGTGAAGACACTCTGTCGCGATGATAATGGCGACCGAGATGTGTCCTTCCCGACGGAATATGGATCCAAACCCCATAAAGGTTCGAGACGTGGCGAAGAGGAAAGAAATAAGAATCCTATAAAGGATTTGCCATCGCGGCTCTCAGCGCGGCGCTCAAGAGACAAGTCGTGCGGCGGGGCGAAGCCGCTGAAAATCAGCGGTTTCGCGTATAGATCACGGCGTAGTCGTCCGCATACGCCCGCTTCCAGCCGAGTTCATCGAAGAATGGGATGGGGCTGTCGTCCGGCGTGCGAATGGCTGGCGGGTGCGAAGCTGATGCGGGAAGTCGAAGGGCGGACGCGCTCCGCCAAATCGGCTGCTCAGCCTTCGGCCTTGAAGTTCTTGGCTTCCTTCTCGACCTTGGCGCTGTCCTTGCCGTGCTTGCGCATCAGATCCTTCGCCTGGTTGGGCGAAACGTCGGTGGTCTCGGCCAGGCGCAGGGCCTCCTTGTCGTCCGGTTCGCGTTTCTTCCGATCGGCCATTTCGGTCCGTTTGTCAGCCATCACAATGCCTTTATGCTCTTGGCGATTTCGTTCAGCACCTTGCGGTCGGTGCCGTGGCGCTTGATCAGCGTGCGAGCCTGGTCGGGAGTGATGCCGGCTTCCTCGGCGAGATGCCTCACCTCATAGTCTTCGTCGCCGGCTACTTGTGAGCGATCGCGGTTGTCGGTCTTGGTCTTGTCGTCTGGCATGGTAGTTCTCTCCTCACTTAGAGGCTGTTTGGAAAGTCTACTCCGGCGGCCATCTGATGGCGTTTTCTGCGCTTCCGGTGCTCACGGACCCGAACGTCCGCTGCGCTCCGGTTCTCGAAACCACCACCATATGACTCGCCGGAGCGACTTTCGAAACAGTCTCTTGGACCTGGAGCATAACGGCGGAGATTTCGTGAGGTTCCTTAATGCATGTCGCCCAAAAGTGCGCAGCGGTTTTGGGACAACGACATGCATAAACAGGAGCAATGCATGTCGCCCAAAGCTGCGCAGCGGTCTTGGGCAACGACATCCCTAAAAACAAGAACCAAAAGCACGTCGCATCGAGCTTTTCAGACGTGACGCGCTTTAACGCCGGCCTTCGCGCACAAACACATGGGCTTCCTTGGCTGCCGCCGTGAATGCACGCCGCGCAGTGCCAACCGCCCGCCGCTGCTCCATCGCATCCATCATGGCTTTCAAGGCCGCGCGATATTTCGGCCCGCGCTTTTCGGTTGGCCATTTGTCGACCAGAAGCGAGGCCGCCTGGACCGTCCTCGTCACAGAAAGCCGGCGTCCGGTGCGTTCGCTCTCGATCGTCACCGGAACGTCGAACTGTTCATCACGCATTGCCGCCACTCCTCGACTCCAAGGACAGCAACGGCGCAGCCGGATTATTCGTTCCGACAGCGAATGGCGCGATCAATCCCGATCACAATTCATGGTTACTGAGTGGCTTATGTCGCCAGTCTCATTTTAGACAGTGCGCAAGCCAATTGCGGGCCGGGCGATGTGCATCAGCGGCACCGATGGTCGAACACGATCCCCATGGTCCTGCCGATTGCGGTCATGACGATAAGCTCGACCAGTTGGTCGTCGCTGTCCGTACAAGCTGGGCCTGCCCGGCGGATGGTGTCTATTGCGGCTCTGGTCGATATGGTGTCGCCGGCGCGGAATTTTGAAAGCGCAGATGAAACGAGTTCATGGGCCGGCAAGTCAACGACAGGCGCTCTCGAAACGACGTTCATTGGCATCCTCCACCATGAAGCCTTTCCCACCAGAATGATACGCCGAACGGCGATTTCCGCCAGCGAAATTGTGGTCCGACCAGAGGCCGATCGGACACCGATTGGACTGGGACAGCTAGCTTTTTGCAGGGCTCAGCGCGATGCTGCCGACCTCGATTTCTCTCTGCCCTTCGCAGCTGGCTTGACCCTTATACGCATCGCTCCGCCCTCGGGATGATCGATCTCAAAGGCATTGGTCTTGCGCACGAGATCGCTCAGCTTGCGAAAGCCGAAGGTCCTGGGATCGAAGTCCGATGCCAGATTGGCGAGTTGATTGCCGACAATGCCGAGCGGCACCCAGCCGTCCTCGGTTCCCATCTGTGAAATGACCCTGGTGATGATCGGCGTCGCGGCGCTGGGCGGCTGCAAGGACTTCGTCGGCGCCGCATCGTTCGCGTTGGCTGGCGCAGTCGGCAGCAGGTTCTCGGTGTATACGAACCGGCGGCAAGCCTGCCGGAAACTCTCCGGCGTCTTCTGCTCGCCAAACCCATAAACGTCGATCCCGTGCTCCCTGATGCGAGCGGCAAGGCGGGTGAAATCGCTGTCGGACGACACCAGGCAGAAGCCTTCGAACCGCCCGCTGTGGAGAAGGTCCATGGCGTCGATGACGAGCGTGATGTCGGATGCGTTCTTGCCGGTGGTGTAGGCGAATTGCTGCTGCGGGATGATCGCATGCTTCGACAGCACGTCGGCCCATGCCTTTGAGCGGGTGCTGGAGAAATCGCCGTAGATGCGACGGACGCTTGCCTCGCCGATCTTCGCGATTTCCTCGAACAAACCGTCGGCAATCTTGGCCGAGGTATTGTCTGCGTCGATCAGCACTGCAAGCCGTGGAGAACGTGGTTCGGTCGGCAAGGTGAGCCCCTGTTTTTGGCTGTACCAAATGCATATGGTGCAGCGGCGCCATGCGAAACCTTTTTATCGAGATACGGACGTCATCTACTTCGCCCGATACAAGATCATGCCGGCGTGGTGCAGCACGCCGTCGATGAACGTTCCGTCAGCGGTAAAGCCGGTGTCGTCCCAGTATTCGATGTGATTTCCCCGGATCTCATAGCGCCCCTGGTATGCGCTGTCACGGTTCCCGCGCGCTTCGTCATAGCGACCATTTGGAAGCAAGTTGTGGCGGATATGGCCATCCGCCGTGACCCACATCCCGACATAGGGGTGGCTTGCCGAAGGTCGTGCAGCGGTATTTTGTGCGATATTCATCCGGGCGAAGCCTTTCTGTGCGGATAAGCCGGCCGCGCCGGCAACAAGCACGGCAGCGGCAAGTATGGAGATCTGTTTCATCGGACTACCTGCTGGCTGTCGGCCGGATGACGATCTCGTTCACGTCGACATCGTCCGGCTGTTCGATGGCAAAGCGCACGGCACGGCCGATCGCGTCGGGCTGCAGCGCAATGGCGCGATAGGTCTTCATCGCTTCCACTGCGATCGGATCGGTGATCGTGTCGGCGAGCTCGCTCTCGACCACGCCGGGATGAATGCAGGTGACGCGGATGTTGTCGTGCTCCTGCCGCAAGCCATCGGAGATGGCGCGGACCGCGTATTTGCTTGCGCAATAGACAGCGGCTGTCGGCGATACCGAAAGCGCGCCGATGGAGGCGATGTTGACGACATGGCCGGAGCCTCGGGCCGTCATCTGCGGCAGCACCGCAGCGATGCCGTAGAGCACGCCCTTGATGTTGACGTCGACCATTTGGTCCCATTCGTCGATCTTCATCGAGGCCATCAGCGACAACGGCATGACGCCGGCATTGTTGACGATCACATCGATGCGCCCCCAGGCCTGGCGCGCCGCTTCGGCAAAGGCGGCGACATCGGCGCGGTCGGTCACGTCCAGGCGGCGTGTCAGTGCCTCCCCGCCTTTTGCCCTGATCTCTTCTGCGAGGGCGTTCAGCCGATCGGTGCGGCGCGCACCCAGCATGACCTTTGCCCCGGCGGCACCGAGCTCCCGGCCGATGGCGGCGCCAATGCCGCTCGAAGCCCCGGTGATGAGCACGACTTTGTTGGGGGACAAGTTTGGGTTGAGGGACATGTTCGGTCTCCGTCTGGTTGATCCTTGAACCGCCATGCAGCGGTTGCCACGAAGATGGATCTGTTTCACTGTAGCGATAAGACGACCATTCGTTTACAGCGTCGAAAGCACAGCTAACCAATGCAGCCGGATCTCAATGCGCTTGCCGTCTTCGCCCTCGTCGCCGAGGAGCGGAGCTTTCGCGCGGCTGCGGACCGAATGGGCGTCACCCGCTCGGCGGTGAGCCAGACGATGAAGCGGCTGGAAGAGACGCTCGGTATCGCGCTCGTCCAGCGCACGACGCGAAGCGTCAGCCTGACCGAGGCTGGCGAACGCCTCTACGCCGAGATAGCGCCCGCCATTGCCGACATGCGCGCCGCAATGGAGAGCACCGGGGACCTGCGCGGGCGTCCGCGCGGGCAGCTGCGGCTCGCCGTCTCGTCGATCGCCGAGCGCTTTCTTTCAGGGCCGTTCCTGGCGGCCTTTGCCGAAGCCAATCCCGAGGTTCAGGTCGACATCACGGTGACGGACGAGGAATTCGATATCGTCGCCGAGGGATACGATGCCGGCGTCAGGCTCGGCGAGGTGATCGAGCAGGACATGATCGCGGTGCCTGTCGCCGGTGACGAGCGGCAGCTGGCCGCCTGCGCGCCGGCCTATCGTGATCGGTTTGGCGAGCCGTCGCATCCGCAGGAACTCGCGGGCCATCGCTGCATTGGCTGGCGCCGCGCCCCGAAGGTCGCGCCCTATCGCTGGGAATTCGCCGAGGACGGCAAGGAGTTCAGCGTCGCGGTTGCGCCGGAGATCACGACCAACGACATGGCGTTGATGATAAAGCTGGCCATTGCCGGCGCCGGCATCACTTTCGGCATGGAGGAAAGCTTTCGCCCGTGGATCGCTCGGGGCGAACTGGTGCCGGTTCTCGTCGACTATTGCCCGCGCTTTGCCGGCTTCTACCTTTATTATCCGAGCCGTCGCAACGTCGCGCCGAAGCTGCGCGCGCTTGTCGAACACCTGCGGCGTCCTGACTAGCGTTTTCCACGCGACGATTGAACCGAAATCGCTTTCCGGCCGCCCGCTTCGGGACGGGAGTCCAGATCGTCAAACTCCGCTGTGCGCACCCGGTATCTCGATGTTGCATTTATATTAGTGTGAGCGCATGTTTTCATCAGCCGGCGCAAGCCGGTTAGGCCCGGTGGCCAGCCGGTCACCCCCAACAGGCTGCCGGGCCGCCTGCAACGGCTTGGGAGGACATGACATGCCGAAAATCTCGGAACTCTTTTTCAAGACAGCGATCGTCTTTCTTATTCTGGGAATTGCGGCCGGCCTGCAAATGGCAATTTCAGGCAATCACGGCGCCTACCCGGCTCACGCACACATCAATCTCCTGGGATGGGTAACAAGTGCAATATTCGGTGGGTACTACGCCCTGAACCCGACAAAAGCCGCCCGCACTATCGCAATGGTCCATTATGGCGTCTATAATTTTGGCCTGGTGGTGATGTTGCCGGCCCTCTACTTGATGCTGCATGGAAATCCGGCGCTTGAGCCGATCGTCGCCACCGGCTCGATGATCGTCGCTGCCAGCGTGCTCATCTTTGCCTTCGTGGTTTTCTCCGCCGAAACGGCGCGCTCAGTCTCGGGAATGCCTGCGGTTCCACGCTAAACGATGTCAGGATATTGCTGAGCCAACAAAAGGCTCGCGGCACCTCTGAGAGTTTGGTCATCATTGTGCCGGCAATGCCTTCGCGGCAGCGGTCAGAGTTGCCCGATCGTTGCCGTGCTTGCGGATCAGCTCGCGCACCTGCTCCGGCGTGATGTTGTTCTGCAGAGCGAAAAAGTTCACCTCATAATCATCGTCCGCCGATATCTTGTTGCGGTCGCGAAAGTCGCGTTTGTTTTTGTCGTCTGCCATATCGCACGTCCTTTTAGAACTTTATCATATTCACTATGGCTAATATACGCCGATGACCTAGACTGGGTTCCATGCGCAGGCGGGCAGATGCCGGCACCGGCCGGCTAGAGTTCATTCCCCCGATGGAACCCAGGCTGGCGGCCATGCCGCCCGAGGGTGACGACTGGATTCACGAGATCAAGTTGGACGGCTGCCGCGCCCAGGTCATTATCAACAGCCCCGAGGATATTCGCGTCTATACCGAGACCGGCAAGGACCGGACGCGTCAGTACCTGGGCATTTTGGAAGCCGCGGCGGAGCTTGAGGTGAAAAACGCCATCATCGACGGCGAGGCGGTCGTCACCGACACGGCCGGCATGCCCGACTTCAACGCGCTCCAGAACGCCCTCCACGAAAACCCCTATGGGATGTACCTGTGCGCATTCGACATTCTGCACCTCAACGGCCATGACCTGCGCGACATCGGCTGCAAGGCGCGGCGCGAAATTCTCAGCGGTATCATCAAGCCGCACAGCCGGATTCGGTTCAGCGAGGCCCTGCCTGGTGACGCGCAGTCGCACTTCCACCTCGTCGAGGAGGTCGAGCTTGAGGGCATTGTCTCAAAGCGCGCCGACAGCAGATATTGCAGCGGCCTGACCTCGGACTGGCTGACGACCAAGAGCTTCACGGTCGATGAATTCGAACTGTTGGGCGTCGAGCGCCAGCCCGGCGAGGCAGCCTTCGCCCTTTTGGCACAGCCCGGCACCGGGAAATATGTCGGTTCTGCCCTGATCAGCCTCGGCCGCGACATGAAGGAGCGGCTGTTCAAGCGGGTTCGGGAGCACGCCGGGCCGCCGCCGGAGGCGATGAAGAAGCGGCCGGGGACACAATGGCTCAGGCCCGGGGTAAATCTGCGCATCAAGCATCTTCGCGGCGACCACAGCCAGATACGCAACGCGTCGCTGCTGGGTTTTAGTGACGAGGAGTAGTGCGCTTTGCCTGCGTCCTTTGGGCGACGGGCGCTTCGGCGCCGCAGCCAGAAGGACGTCGTGACCTGGTTCACGCGGCTGGCCAACGACTGGCTGCCCAAACCTTCATCCTTGGCCGCACCAGCGCTTCGCCGTCAATCAGCCGAAGCAGGAGCCGTATGCCCCTTGCCTTGATTGGGCTCGTCGGATCTGTGTGGGGCGCTCGGCAATGGGCGTGCCCACCGCTGTATTATGCGATTATGCGACGATTGAGCCCGCTACGGACATGCCCGGCTGGGCGGCAACCAGGCCGCGAATTGGCCGCAATGTCCCGGTTCAACTGTCTGCCGTGGCTCATGCTATCGCTGAGGTGCGTGAAGTATGAAGTATCTGTTGTCTCTGGGCATTGTGCTCTTTTCGGTACCTTTATCGGCATCGGAGATCATCCTGGAGCAGGTCACATTGCGCCGAGGGATGGAAGGCGACACCAGGCAGTCGGGAGCCTTGGACGATCCGAAAACCTACAGCAAAAACAAGGTGTACCGTGAGGAAAAGGAGCCCGCAGCGCAAGCTGGCGTCGAGATAGACCAATTCCTGGATGATTACTATGCGAAAGGATTTCGGAAGGAATCTGGAGCCAACAGAGCAGTGCACTACCTGCTATTCCACAATTCAATCTCGGCACCGCAGTGCAAGAGGGAATATTTGATCCAGCGGGTAAGGCAAACCAAGATATATTATCAAAAGAACAGGAAGATTGTCGGTAAAGAAGTCAAGTATCTTGTGGAGGTTTTCAAGCTGAACAGCTACGGGCACACCAAACGCGCCGACCGTCATAGACAGCTTCATTTTCTGGGGGACGTCCAATCGAGAAAGACTGTCGTCGACATCGAGGTCGGTTGCGGCGAGGTGCCTGGCGTGGACGATGGTTTGGCTTGGCCTTTCGAGCAGAAAATCCTGTTTAAAGAGCTGCAGGATTATTCCAGCAAACCCGGCCTGTACGACAAGGTCAGCTTCGAGTTCTCGCGGTCCTACAGCTTTACCTCGGAATTCGACCGGAATGGACACAAGATAACGTTGCCGGATTTTCTTAGGTAAGCTTCCTCGAAGCGACCTTGCTGCCTTCCCGGCTGAAGCAGCTGATCTGAGCCGTGCCCGGCTTTCCTTTCAGCCGCCGCCGGCACTCGAAGGTTTTCTACCGTGACGTGCACCTTTTTGTCTTCTTCTGTTCCCGCAACCCGTTGCCCGCTGCCTCACGGTGGCGGGGCCTTTTGATGGGCACACCGGAACCAGAGCTTGGCGATCCGGTTAACTGGATATGCCAAACAAGATCAAAGACCCGCCACCGAAGCTCGCCCCGAAGAAGACACCTGTCCGTCGTCCCGACAAGGAAGCATCGCCGGAGCCTGAACATGTGGACCCGCCGCCACGAGACGTGCGCGAGGCTCCGGCACCAAATCCAAACGGCGACAGGACGGGCCCAACCGGCCAGCAGTAGGCGAGGCAAGCAACTGCGGGAACGGATACATTTTTGTCAGCAGACAACGCTGCCCCATTCCATAGCGCCTCTCCGAACTGTTGTTTCGGTGCTATGGTGTTCCTGCATGATCAGACTGCAAGGATATGAGGCATGCCCGAAATCACCCGCCGTACACTTCTTGCGTTCACCGCCGTAGCCTCGGTTGTTGACCCGACGTTTGCTGAAGGGGAAGGTACCTCGCCCGAATTGCAGGCGCTGATCGGAGCCCATGAGGCGGCCTATGTCGCGCTCCACGGGGTTGTTCATCGAGCGGGCAGTAGCAGCCACGACCGCAAGAGGGCAGACCGAATTGAAGAGGAAGCATTGCTGGCCATCTGCTCCTATCCTGCGATCAGTCGAGGCGACCGCCGAGCCAAGGCCGAGTACCTGTTAGCCACTGAGGCACGGGGCGAACTTGACCTGGAAGAGCACATGCAGGCCATCCTGCACTCGATGATGCGTGGCTGATACCATTGTCACCGGCAGCCACCGCAATTCGATGGCTCCAGCGAGTTCAATGGAATGCGGATGGTTCTGCGGCGCTCTTGGACTGCTCGGCCCGACGATGTGGGTGCCCGAACACGTGGGAGAGCATCACATCGAGCCCTTGAGACCGGTTCGAGGTGCAGCCGCCCGGTATCTACTTACGCGGCGCGTCGTTGAGCGAGGTGGAAACCCGAACGGGCTCTACGAGGCTCGACGGCGGTCACGATGCTGTGGTGGTGATCGCAGTACACGCGGTCAGGCGAAGTTGGCCCAGCACAAAAGCGGTGACCGCCGGGCACTGACCGATCTTCGCGAACCGGGAAGCGGCATTGACAACTGCCCAGCTTGATGAGGGGGACGTCACTCGTTGGCAGTCTGGTATTTTCAGGCATGATGTCTTTCTGGTTCCTAAAGGTTGGCCGTACGTCATCGCCATGATCCAATAGTCTGGTTTCCACCGTGGAGGGCAGCGACTGCGTCGGGCGAGTTCATCTCGCTTGGCTGGCTATGGAACACCATGTGGTATCGGGAACTGCTTCAAGCAATTGCTTGCGGCTAGAAGCCACACCGCTGCTGATGGGTGTCTCAGCGTCAAACCGTGAAGGCGAGAGCCCTGATCCATCAAAGTTTAACGACTGGGAAGCGCACTGGAAAGCAAGTGCGGTAACAGTTGATTCAACCGTTGCTGGTAATTCTAGAGGAGTGTGGAAGCGGCTCCGACAGTGAGGCGGGGGAGCTGGATTGCCGGAGCCGCCTGCGCAATCCCGGGTTGGGGTTTGACCGCGCCGTCCTATTCTGGGACAGCGCGGTCAACGATTCGTTAAAATTGGAACTAATTAAGCGCATGCTAATTGAAATCGCGGTTTTGCGAGTCAATGCATGACCAGTGTCGCCGTGGGAAATGATTAGCTCGTTGTGTCGATAGCTGCGCTCGTGCCACCGTTCGGTCAGCGCGGCGAGGTCGGCATCGCAAGGTCTTGAGATGAAGGCCGGAGAGCCTGTCACAACAGCCTCTTGTTCAATCAGGTGTACTCCCTATCCAAGGAAATTTGATGGCCGCAGGCCCCGCTTTCCGGAAAGCAAAACTGGGAGCGGATTTTTCCAATGTTTTCCCCGGTGTGGGAATTCCCACAGCCGAGCCTGGTTCGACTGGCATATCCTTGTTTGCAACATCCAGGCCCGCCGGCTCGTTCAAGCCGGCGAAGGGAAAGGGAACGGTCATGAAATTCTTGGCTCCCGTCACAAAACTTGCTGCGGCGTTTCGCAAATTCGCCGCGCGACGCTACCGGCCGGAGCTTTATTATATGCGTGGCCCGGGGCCAGCCACCGCCCGCCGTATGGGCACGCACGCCGAGCGAAAGGCTCTGTTATCGGCAACGGACCAGTTGAGCCGTTTACCCGATGGCGTCCTTGGCGACATCGGCATCTCTCGTGACGAAATCATGTGCGCTTTGCGAAGCCGCGCCACCCGCCCTGCGGAGGCCTTTGCCCACGCCCGCTCTCCCCGAAGAGAGAATGACGCCATTCCGGGCGAGAGCCCAGAAGCTGCGGTAGTGGGTCATTTTGAAATTGCGGAGCAGGGCCATCATTGGCGGAATGAACTCAAGCCGGCCGAGTCCGGCACGCACTGGTTTACGCACGGGGCCACAATCACAGAGCCAGGCTGTCACCCCTTACGCCCCGCAATGGGTCAATAAGTCTGGCACCGTACTTGCCTGGTAAGATATGGGGTGGGGTGGAGGCCCGTCGCTTCGCAAATGTAGCGGCGGGTCTTCTGCATACGGGTCGCGCCCCGCCTAAAACCACAGAGATGGGCCGAGCTTGGAAAATTCCATCACAAACGCCTGAAACGAGTCGCCCCAAAGCACAGCTTACCCAAGGACCGGCACCAGGCTCGCAAATTGGGGCAGCTTCGTGCACGCTAACGAAGCAACATATCTCCATCTCGGCCTGAATTTCTGCAACTTCATGTCGTACCTAAATTCGTACGCAAGAAGAAAGGAAAAACCATTTGCGCAAGTAAATCAATGGCATATGGCGGAGAGAGCGGGATTCGAACCCGCGTTACGGTCTCCCGTAAACACACTTTCCAGGCGTGCGCCTTCAACCACTCGGCCACCTCTCCGTCCTGGCATTTTCACCGCGGCCGGTTTCGCCGCGCGCGGGTTGGGGAGATGCCGTCTCCCTCGGGAAATTCCGGTGCGAAACGCCGCACCGTGGGTGCCGTCAACCAGCGGACACCCTTTCCCCCGCTCCTGAGCCGTCAAAGCAACAGGGCGCGGGGCTCATCTAGTCGATCCGGTGCCGAATGCCAAGACGCTCTATTCGCTTTGTCGGATAGAGTTGCTCTGTTCCTAGCCGACCGACGCCTCTCCGACGCGAACCGGCGGCGTCGGTTCAACTTCGCGTGTCGCATTGCGGATAAAGCGCGCAGATCCTATTTATCAGGCCGATACAGATATTTCTGAAAAGCTTGCGGGGAGGTAGGATGTTCCGCTTCGTCTTCCGTCTTGCCGCAATGGTTGCGCTTTCGGTTTCGGTCATCATGGCGGTGGTCGACGCGACGCGCTCGGTGGCGGCCTCCGCCCTGGTCATGACCCCGCTCAACACCAGCTGGCTCGCCGTCTCGCCGGATACGCGAAGCGCCTTCGAAAGCTTCGTCCGCGACAGGCTTGGTCCGCTGCTGTGGGACGGCGCCATCGCCTGGGTGCTCAACCAGCCCGGCTTCGCGGTGTTCGCGGGGCTTGCCTTCATTCTCTACATGATCGGCTACAGGCGGGAGCGGGCAACCGGGCGGTTCGCCTAGACTTGATAATTTGTTGTTAAGGATCTTCTGGCGTCCCCAACCAAGGCGTCCACAACCAAAAAGGAAAGGAAACTGCACATGTTTCTTAGCGACATGCTGAACAAGAAGCTCAACCTGCCGAAACCTGCCGAGGCGCTGCCGGGTCGCGCCAATCCTATCCCGACGGCATCCAATCATTTTGTCTCGAAGCGGCCGCTGAAGGGCCCCTATCCCGACGGGCTGGAGAAGGCGATGTTCGGGCTGGGCTGCTTCTGGGGCGCGGAACGCATGTTCTGGCAGGTCGAGGGCGTATGGGTCACGGCCGTCGGCTATGCCGGTGGCGTCACCCCCAATCCGACCTACCAGGAAACCTGCACCGGTTTGACCGGCCATGCCGAAGTCGTGCTGGTCGTCTACGACCCAAAAATCGTGTCCTATGCACAGCTTCTGAAGCTGTTCTGGGAAAGCCACGATCCGACGCAAGGCATGCGCCAGGGCAACGATGTCGGCACCACCTACCGCTCGGCGATCTACACCTTCGGCGATGCGCAATACCAGGCGGCGATCGCCTCGCGCGACGCCTACGAGGCCTCGCTGCGCGGCGCCGGGCGCGGCAAGATCACCACCGAGATCGCGCCGGCACCGGAATTCTACTTCGCCGAGGAAGACCACCAGCAATATCTGGCGAAGAATCCCTACGGCTATTGCAATCTGCAGGGCACCGGCGTCACCTGCGCCATCCCGGCTGCCGTCTCCGCCTGAGGCCTTGGCGGGACGATGATCCCGGCTTTTCCAACAGGTCAAAATTCCGCGTGAATTTTGCTTCGGGCCGTGCCAAATTGGCCCGAAGCGGGAGGAAGACACTCCTGTCTGATGTCGCATGCCTGCCGGAAAACCGGGCAGGCAGGCGGTGCATAACGGAAAAATAACCGACAGGGTGTGGATCACATGAAACGTATCGTTCTCGGCCTCCTGGCCGCAACTGCGATGGTTCTTCCGGCCTTCGCCGCGGACATCCAGCCAGCACTTCTCTACGATCTCGGCGGCAAGTTCGACAAGTCATTCAACGAAGCGTCCTACAACGGCGCCGAAAAGTTCAAGGCCGAAACCGGCATCGCCTATGTGGAATTCGAGGTCTCAAACGCCACCCAGCGCGAGCAGGCGCTGCGCCGTTTCGCCGAGGATGGCCGCAATCCAATCGCCATGGCGGGCTTCTCCTGGGCAGATGCGCTGGAGAAGATCGCCGTCGAGTTTCCCGAGACCAAATTCGCCATCATCGACATGGTCGTCGACAAGCCCAACGTCCGCTCCGTCGTCTACAAGGAGCAGGAAGGCTCCTATCTCGTCGGCGTGATGGCGGCGATGGCCTCGAAGACCAAAAAGGTCGGCTTCATCGGCGGCATGGACATTCCGCTGATCCGCCGATTCGGCTGCGGTTATGTCGGTGGCGCCAAGGCGGCCGGCGCGACCGATGTCATCCAGAACATGACCGGCGACACGCCGGCAGCCTGGAACGATCCGGCCAAGGGCGGCGAGATCGCCAAGACGCAGATCGACCAGGGCGCCGACGTGATCTACGCAGCGGCAGGCGGAACCGGTGTCGGCGTGTTGCAGGCAGCGGCCGACGGCGGCAAGCTCGGCATCGGCGTCGATTCCAACCAGAATGGACTGCAGCCCGGCAAGGTGCTGACCTCGATGGTCAAGCGCGTCGATGTTGCCGTCTACAACACCTTCATGGATGCCAAGAACGACAAGTTCACCGGCGGCATCAACGATCTCGGCCTCAAGGAAGGCGGTGTCGACTACGCCATGGACGACAACAACAAGGCGCTTGTCGACGACGCGATGAAGGCGGCGGTTGAAAAGGCCAAGGCCGACATCATCGCCGGTACCATCAAGGTGCACGATTACATGTCGGACAATTCCTGCCCTTATTGATCGCAGGGCAATCGCATTTGGTGTCTTGCGAAGGTGGACCGGATTCTTGCGAAGAGGACCCCCACCCTAACCCTCCCCACAAGGGAGGGAACGCTGCCGCGAGCCAATTTGCCGAGGTCAGCGCCAACGGAAGTCTCCCTCCCCCCTGTGGGGAGGGGTTAGGGGTGGGGGTACATCGTAGAGCGAAAGCGTCGGCTTTCCACAGCGTAGCCCAGCTATTGATCGCGACCTTGCCGATCCGCTCGAAGCCGCCGGTGAAAACCCGGCGGTTTCTTGCTTATCAGCAAGCTCACCAGTGCGGCGGCTTGGTCACCGGCACGTCGGGCGCGGCCTGTTCCTCCAGCGCCAGGAAGCGGTCGGCCAGCGCATCGAGTTTGCGCTGCATGCGCTCGATCACCTTCCACTGCTCGGCGATCTGGCCGGACAGTTCCTCGATGGTCTTCTCCTGCTCGGCGGCGCGGATTTCCAGCGTCGTCAGCCGGTCGTCGGGCATGGTCATTTGAGTTCCTCGATCCAGGCGATTGTGCAGGCTGCGGCCACGTTCGAAATTGACAAGCGCGCGGGGATTTGTCGAGAGTGAACGCTGCTCCGGCAATTGGCACAGGCGGGGCGTCATGCTAGGCGTTTTGACCAAGCGATAAAAATACGATGGGAAAGGCTGCATGGCGCAAGCCGCAATCGAGCTGATCGGCATCAACAAGAGTTTTGGCGCCGTGCGCGCCAATCGCGACATCAATCTGGAGATCGCGCGCGGCACCATCCACGGCATTGTCGGCGAGAACGGCGCTGGCAAGTCGACGCTGATGTCGATCCTTTATGGTTTCTACCAGGCCGACAGCGGCGAGATCCGCGTCGGCGGCCAGCCGGCGTCGATCAAATCGCCCAACGATGCCATCGCGCTCGGCATCGGCATGGTGCATCAGCATTTCATGCTGGTCGACAATTTCACGGTGCTGGAAAACGTCATTCTCGGCGCTGAAAGCGATGCGCTGCTGAAGAAGAGCATCGCCAAGGCGCGGTCCGAGTTGGAACGGCTCGAGCGCGAATATGGGCTGGAGGTCGATCCCGATGCGATCATCGAGGAGTTGCCGGTCGGACTGCAGCAGCGTGTCGAAATCCTCAAGGCGCTGTATCGCGGCGCCGAGATCCTGATTCTCGACGAGCCGACGGGCGTGCTGACGCCCGCAGAAGCCGACCATCTGTTCCGCATCCTCAGGCAGTTGAAGGAGCAGGGTAAAACGATCGTGCTGATCACCCATAAGCTGCGCGAGATCATGGCGATCACCGACACGGTCTCGGTCATGCGCCAGGGCACGATGGTGGCGACCAGGCAGACCACGAGGACCACGGTCGGGGAACTGGCCGAGCTGATGGTCGGGCGCCGCGTGCTGCTCAGGGTCGAGAAGGGCGAGGCGGAAGCCGGGGGGGTCAAGCTGGCGGTGAAGAACCTGACGGTGAGGGATTCGCGTGGCGTCACCATGGTCGACGACGTCTCCTTCGATGTGCGCGCCGGCGAGATCGTTGGCATCGCCGGCGTCGCCGGCAACGGGCAATCCGAAATGCTCGAGGCGATTTCCGGCATCAGGCGCGCCGTCTCGGGCTCCGTCATGCTCGACGGCAGGCCGATCGATCTGACCGGGGCTGCCGATCCCGGCGAACTGCGCGACCGCGGCCTCGCCCATGTCCCGGAAGACCGTCATCATGTCGGGCTGGTGCTGGCCTTCGAGGAGAACGAGAATTCGATCCTCGGCTATCACGACGATCCGCGATACCTGAAGGGGCCGTTCCTCGACATCGACGCGATCCGCGACGACGCGAGGGACAAGATCGCCAAATACGACATCCGCCCGGCGGACTGCCGTCTCAAGACCGCGAATTTCTCCGGCGGCAACCAGCAGAAGATCGTGCTGGCGCGGGAAATGGAACAGGACCCGGGCGTGCTGATCGTCGGCCAGCCGACGCGCGGCGTCGATGTCGGCGCCATCGAATTCATCCACAAGCGGCTCATCGCCATGCGCGACCAGGGCAAGGCGGTGCTGGTGGTGTCGGTCGAGCTCGACGAGATCCGTTCGCTCTCCGACCGCATCCTGGTGATGTTTGCCGGCCGCATCGTCGGCGAGCGCGGCCCCGAGGCGACCGAAGGCGAGCTCGGCCTGCTGATGGCCGGCGTCGAGCACCGGG
This sequence comes from Mesorhizobium sp. WSM4829, assembly GCF_055811475.1. Taxonomy (NCBI): domain Bacteria; kingdom Pseudomonadati; phylum Pseudomonadota; class Alphaproteobacteria; order Hyphomicrobiales; family Phyllobacteriaceae; genus Mesorhizobium; species Mesorhizobium sp. WSM4829. The sequence goes on from NZ_JBVVQJ010000027.1 coordinate 54,235, forward strand.
AGGCGGCGGAATGAGCACGCCTTATGCCAAGCTGCCGGCCTGGGCGGATTACGGCTTGATCCCGGTGATCAATCTCGCCGTTGCCTTCCTCGTCGCCGGCTTCGTCGTGCTCCTGGTTGGCGAAAATCCGTTCCGCGCTGCCGTCGTCCTGGTCGAGGGCGCCTTCGGCCGTGGGCAAGGCATCGCCTTCACGCTGTTCTACGCCACCACCTTCATCTTCAGCGGGCTTTCGGTGGCGGTTGCGGCGCATTGCGGCCTGTTCAACATCGGTGGCGAGGGCCAGGGCTATATCGCCGGTCTCGGCATCGGCATCGTCTGCCTGGCGTTCGACAGCGTGCTGCCATGGTGGCTCACCTTTCCGCTGGCGATCATTGCCGCTGCGGCGATGGGGGCGCTGTGGGCACTGATCCCCGCCTATCTGCAGGCCAGGCGCGGCTCGCATATCGTCATCACCACCATCATGTTCAATTTCATCGCCGCCAGCGTCATGGTCTACGCGCTGGTCGGATTCCTGAAGCCGGCCAATTCGATGGCGCCGCAGACACGCACCTTCCTCGACGGCGCGCAACTGCCGAAGCTCAACTGGGTCATCGAATTATTCGGCGCCAAGATCCGCTCGGCGCCGTTCAACATCAGCTTCCTGCTGGCGCTGGCCATGGCGTTTCTGGTCTGGGTGCTGATCTGGCGTACCAGGCTCGGTTACGAGATGCGCACCTACGGCCACAGCGCGAAAGCGGCGCGCTATGCCGGCATTTCGGAAACCCGCATCATCATCGTCGCCATGATGATTTCGGGCGCGCTGGCCGGCATGATGGCGCTCAACCCGACGATGGGCGACCAGCACAATGTCGCGCTCGAATTCGTTTCGGGCGCCGGTTTCGTCGGCATCGCAGTAGCGCTGATGGGGCGCCTGCACCCGGTCGGCATCGTGCTCGCCGCAATATTGTTCGGCATGCTGTACCAGGGCGGCGCCGAGCTCGCCTTCGAAATGCCGGCGATCAGCCGCGACATGATCGTCATCATCCAAGGCCTGGTCATCCTGTTCGCCGGCGCGCTCGAGCATATGTTCCGGCCCTATGTCCAGGCGCTGTTCGCCTCGCTCAGCCCGAGATCTGTCGGCATCGAAGCGATCAAGGGGAAGGGTGCCTGAGATGGATCTGTTCAACGCCATCATCCAGGTTCTGGACTCGACCATCCGCCTGTCGGTGCCGCTGCTGCTCGCCTGCCTCGCCGGTCTCTATTCGGAGCGGGCCGGCATTTTCGACATCGGGCTCGAGGGCAAGATGCTGGTCGGCGCCTTCGCCGGTGCCGCCTCCGCCTCCGTCTTCCATTCCGCCTATATCGGCCTCGGCATGGCCATCCTCATCTCGGTCGCTTTTGCGCTGGTCCACGGCTTTGCCTCGATCACCCATCGCGGCAACCAGATTGTCTCCGGCGTGGCGATCAATTTCATCGCCGCCGGATCAACGATCATGCTCGGCCAGGCCTGGTTCCAGCAAGGTGGACGTACGCCAGCTCTGGCATCGGACGAGCGGTTCGGGGCGATCGTCTGGCCCGGTGCGGACGCGCTCAGGGGCGTGCCGATCCTCGGACCGATATATTCGGAACTGGTCTCCGGCCATTCCGTGCTGGTCTATGTCGCGTTCCTCGCCGTGCCGTTCACCTGGTGGGTGCTGTTCCGCACCCGTTTCGGCTTGCGCATGCGCGCGGTCGGCGAGAACCCGGCCGCGGTCGACACCGCCGGTATCTCGGTCGCCTGGCTGCGCTACCGGGCGCTGATCTGCACCGGCGTGCTCACCGGTATTGCCGGCGCCTATCTGTCGATGGTGCAGAATGGCGGCTTCGTCAAGGACATGACTGCCGGCAAGGGCTACATCGCCCTGGCCGCGCTGATCTTCGCCAAGTGGAAGCCGGTCAACGCCATGTTCGCCTGCCTGTTGTTCGGCTTCCTCGACGCGCTGTCGATCCGCCTGCAGGGCACGCCGCTGCCGCTGATCGGCAAGGTGCCGGTGCAGCTCATGCAGGCGCTGCCCTATATCCTCACCGTCATCCTGCTCGCCGGCTTCATCGGCAAGGCAATTCCGCCGCGCGCCGGCGGCGTGCCCTATGTCAAGGAACGCTAAGCGTGATTTCGAACCGCAGGTCCGCGTCAGCGAAAAGTGGAAGCCGGCTTTCGGACAAGATCATGCAATGGAAAAACAATGTCGCATGATCTGTTCGAAGCGGCCAAGGCCGCCATGGCCAAGGCCTATGCGCCCTATTCGAAATTCCCGGTCGGGGCGGCACTGCGCACCGAGGACGGCCGCGTCTTTACTGGCGCCAACGTCGAGGTCGCGTCCTATCCGGAAGGTTGGTGCGCCGAAACCACCGCGCTCGGCCACTTCATCATGGCCGGCGGCGGCAGGATAACGGAGATCGCTGTCATCGCAAAGCGCATGGCTAAATGCTCGCCCTGCGGCGGCTGCCGGCAGCGGCTGGCCGAATTCTGCCGGCCGGACGCCAAACTCTATCTTTGCGACAATGCCGGCGTGGTCGAAACCGTGACCATGGGCGAGATGCTGCCCTACGGCTTTCAGGGCGATATGTTGAAATGAAGAGCTTGGTTGAAATGAAGAGCTGGTTGACATGAAGGAAGCGCTTGATCGTCTGGTCGAAAGGCTGGACGGGCTGGCGCCCGCCACCGCGCTGGTGCTGGGTTCGGGCCTTGGCGGGCTTGTCGACCAGGTCGAGGATCCTGTCCGCATTTCCTATGGCGAATTGCCGGGCTTTCCCAGAAGCGGCGTCACCGGCCATGCCGGAGAGGTGGTGGCGGGACATTTTGCCGGCACGCCTGTGCTGATGCTGTCCGGCCGCGCTCACTACTACGAGCACGGCAACGCGGCGGCGATGCGGCCGGCGCTTGAAGTGCTTGCCGGCCTCGGCATCTCGCAACTGATCCTCACCAATGCCGCCGGCTCGGTCGATCCGGGCATGGGGCCGGGCTCGGTGATGCTGATCACCGACCACATCAATTTCTCGGGTTCCAATCCGCTGATCGGCGAGCCGAGCGACCGCCGCTTCGTCGGCCTGACCGAAGCCTATGATGCCGGTCTTCGCTCAGCGATCGAGACGGCCGCGAAGGCGACGGACACCGCGCTGCACAAGGGCGTCTATATGTGGTTTTCCGGGCCGTGCTTCGAGACGCCCGGCGCGCGTCATGGGCGCCAATGCCGTCGGCATGTCGACCGTGCCGGAGGTCATTCTCGCCCGTTTCCTCGGCCTGCGCGTCGCCGCCTGCTCGGTCATCACCAATCTCGCCGCAGGGATGACAGGGGCGGAGCTTTCGCACCAGGAGACCAAGGACATGGCGCCGATTGGCGGCGCGCGGCTGGCGACGATCCTCCAGCGTGTGTTCCAGGATGGGTTGCCGGAGCGTAAGGTCCCGGCCTGATGCTTCCCCAGGAAATCATCCGCAGCAAGCGCGACGGCCACAAGCTGTCGACGCAGGAGATCGCCAGCTTCATCGAAGGCCTCACCGCCGGCACCGTCTCGGACGGGCAGGTCGGGGCCTTCGCCATGGCGGTGTTCTTCAACGGCATGAGCCGCGACGAGGCGGTGGCGCTGACCCTGGCGATGCGCGATTCCGGCGACGTGCTCGATTGGTCGGACCTGCCGGGCCCGGTCACCGACAAGCATTCGACAGGCGGCGTCGGCGACAATGTCTCGCTGTTGGTGGCGCCGATCGTCGCTGCCTGCGGCGCTTATGTGCCGATGATTTCCGGCCGCGGCCTCGGCCATACCGGCGGCACTCTGGACAAGATGGACGCCATCCCCGGCTATACCAGCCAGCCGGATGTCGCGGGATTCCGCAAGGCAGTGCTCGAAGCCGGCTGCGCCATCATCGGCCAAACCGCCGATCTCGCGCCCGCCGACCGCCGGCTCTATGCGATCCGCGACGTGACGGGAACCGTCGAATCGGTGCCGCTGATCACCGCCTCGATCCTCTCGAAGAAGCTGGCGGCCGGCCTGCAGTCGCTGGTGCTCGACGTAAAGGTCGGCAACGGCGCCTTCATGGAAAAGTCGCGCGACGCAACGACACTGGCGAACAGCCTGGTCGAAGTCGCCAATGGCGCCGGCCTGAAGACCTCGGCGCTGGTCACCGGCATGAACGAGCCGCTGGCTTCAGCAGCCGGCAACGCGGTCGAGGTGCGCAATGCCGTCGATTTCCTCACCGGCCGCTTCCGCGACCGGCGTCTGGAGGATGTGACGGTGGCATTGGCCGCAGACATGCTGCAGTCGGCCGGGCTGGTCTCGTCCAACCAGGACGGCATGCGGCGCGCCGCCGAGACGCTTGCCGGCGGCGGTGCCGCGGCCGTCTTCGCGCGCATGGTGGCGGGGCTCGGCGGTCCGGCCGACTTCGTCGAGAACCCGGAAAAACACCTGCCGAGGGCGGCGACGGAATTTGCGGTCAAGGCCGCCGAAAACGGCTTCGTTACCGGTATCTCCACCCGCGACATCGGGCTTGCCGTCGTCGGGCTTGGCGGCGGGCGCATCCGGCCGGACGACAGGATCGACCATGCCGTCGGCATCACCCGGCTGCTGCCTGTCGGCGCGGAGGTGCGGGCCGGCGAGGCGCTGGCGCTGGTCCATGCCCGCAATGCCGGGGATGCCGAGGCGGCCGCCGCCGCCGTGCTTTCGGCCTATACGATCGGCGCTTCGAAGCCGCCCGCGGAAAAAACCGTTATCCGGCGGATCCTGCCGCGCGGATGAAGTTTTTTTAATTGGACCATGATCTTTCCGAAAACCGGTTTCCACTTTTCGGGATCATGGTTCACTGGACGAGCAGCAGCGAGCCGTTCTCGACCTGGTATTTTTCCAGCCGCTGGAGAAAGCTCAGACCGATCAAATTGGTGCGCAGCGCCTTGTCGTCGAGCACCACCGCCTGGACACCGTCGAGCGTGATCTTGCCGATCTGCAGCCGATCGACGGTCACCAAGGCAGCCTTGATCGCGCCGTTGGCGGTGTTGACCTGGTGCTTGAAATCCGACGCGTTCAGCGAAACGCCGATCCTGCGCGCCGTCGAACTGTTGATGGCGACCAGCGTTGCGCCGGTGTCGATCATGCCGTCGACCGTTCGACCGTTAAGCTTGAACGCCGACGTGAAATGCCCGCGCGCGTCAGCCGGGATCACGACCTTGCGGCCGAGCGGCTGCGCCGGCCTGTCGGGAACCGTGGCCAGATTCAGGTCCGTTTCGACCGCCGGCCTGGCCCCGACCGCCGATTTCAGCAGGCCTTCGAACATCTGCGGATTCGACTGGTAGAGCATCGGGAACGACGCCGATGCTACGGCGAGCACGCCAAGGATGAGAAGATTGCGCAGCATGGACCGGCCTTCGTGAAGACCCATGCTTATCGCGGCATGGTGTTTGCCGCTTTAACAGATGCAGAAAGCGGTCGTTTGCGTAAACGATCGGTAAACGAGCGGCGCCACGGTCATTTGGTCCCGTACATGCGGTCGCCAGCATCGCCGAGGCCGGGCATGATGTAGCCCTTCTCGTTGAGCTGGCGGTCGATGGAAGCGGTGAAGACCGGGACATCGGGATGCGCCTTGATGAAGCGATCGAGGCCTTCTGGCGCCGCCAGCAGGCAGAGGAAGCGAATGTTGGTGGCGCCGCGTCCCTTCAACTTGTCGATCGCGGCGATCGCCGAATTGGCGGTCGCCAGCATCGGATCGACGACGATCACCAGCCGGTCGGCGAGATCGCTCGGCGCCTTGAAGAAATATTCGACCGCTTCCAGCGTTTCGTGGTCGCGGTAGAGACCGATATGGGCGACGCGCGCCGCCGGCACCAGGTCGAGCAGGCCTTCGAGCAGGCCGTTGCCGGCGCGCAGTACTGAGGCGAAAACCAGCTTCTTGCCCTCCAGCGTCGGCGCTTCCATCGTCTCGATCGGCGTTTCGATCGTCGTCGTCGTCAGTTCGAGGTTGCGGGTGACCTCGTAGCCGAGCAGCAGCGAGATCTCGCGCAGCAGCCGCCGGAAGCCGGCCGTCGAGGTTTCCTTCTTGCGCATGATGGTCAGCTTGTGCTGGACAAGCGGGTGGTCGACGACGGTGACGCCCTGCATGGTGGTCTCCTAGCTGCGCAGGTGAAAGTGAGTAGTGAATGGTGAATAGTGAATAGTGAACAGGTTTGCGAGTCCTTGGTTCAGCGGAAAACTCGCGGTTGACGGACCGAAGCGCCGCGTGGACCATTCACCATTCACCATTCACCATTCACCATTCACCATTCACCATTCACCATTCACCATTCACCATTCACCATTCAATCACCTGCCCTTGACGTCGAGCCGGCCCAGCAGCATTGCCTTGGTCTTCCTGTCGACGAAGGCGGCGTCGATGGCGGTTCTGGTGACGGCGGCGAGCGCCTTGTCGTTCATCGAAAAATGCTCGGCGGCAATGTCGTATTCGCGCTTCAGCGACGTCCGGAAATAGGGCGGATCATCGGAATTTAGCGTCACCTTGCAGCCAGCCGCCAACAGGGCCGGAAAAGGGTGATCGGCGAAACTGTCGAAGACCTTCAGCGCGATGTTGGAGCTCGGACAGCATTCGAGCACGACACCTTCGTCGGCGATGCGCCGGATAAGGTCGGGGTTTTCGATGGCACGCACGCCATGGCCGATGCGGGCGGGGCGAATGTGGTCGAGTGCGGCCTTGACGCTCTCCCAGCCCATCAGTTCGCCGGCATGGACGGTGATGCCAAGGCCGGCCTCTCGCGCGATTTCGAAGGCCCTGACATAGTCCTCCAGATCGCCCATCCGCTCGTCGCCGGCGACGCCGAAGCCGGTGACCAGCGGATGCCCGCAGCGGGCGGCGAAGCGCGCCGCCTGCTCGATCGATTCGACGCCGGCATCGCGCACGCCGGTGACGATCATGCGGCCTTCGATGCCGGTCTTGGCCTTGGCGCGCGCCATGCCTTCGCCGAGCGCGTCCGTATAGGCCTTGGGCGACAGGCCGGCCTTCCCGGCGTGGTCCGTCGAGGTGAAGATCTCGGAATAGATCGCGCCGTCGCGGGCGAGGCTGGTCAGATAATGATCGGCCAGCCGCGCATAGTCCTCTTCTGTGCGGAACAGGTCGGAGGAGAAGTCATAGGCGGCGAGGAAGGAGCTGAAATCGTGCCAGACGAAGGAGCCGTCCTGAATGTAGGGCGAGGTGTCCTTGCCGTATTTCTGCGCCTGGCGGATGACGAGTTCGGGCGCCGCTGCCCCTTCGATATGGCAGTGCAGTTCTGCTTTCAAAGGCATGCAATCATCCCGTCAGGTCAGTCCAGGACATGGAGCCATAAGCGTGATCCCACGACCGGGAAGCGCGGCCGAACACCGCGCCTTAAACAATAGCGTCGGCATCATCGATCGGCTATGGTCCCGCCGGTTTTATGGCGGATCAAAAATAATGTCGGTTGAGAGAACCACGGCCGTTGGCGGCATGGAAACCTCCTATGGTTTCAAGCGCGTAGGGGCAGGCGAGAAGCAGTCCTTGGTCAACGACGTTTTCCACAAGGTGGCGAACCGCTACGATCTGATGAACGACCTGATGTCGGGCGGCCTGCATCGGCTGTGGAAGGACGCCATGGTCACATGGCTCAATCCACCGAAACGACCGGGCTGGAGCGTTCTCGACGTTGCCGGCGGCACTGGCGACATCGCCTTCCGCATCGTCGAGGCGAGCGGCAGGAACGCCCATGCCACGGTTCTCGACATCAACGGCTCGATGCTCGCCGTCGGCCGCGACCGGGCCGAGAAAAAGGGCCTGACGGCAAATACCGATTTCGTCGAGGCCAATGCCGAGGAGCTGCCTTTCGCTGAGGCCAGTTTCGACGCCTACACGATCGCTTTCGGCATTCGCAACGTGCCGCGTATCGATGTGGCGCTTGCCGAAGCCTTTCGCGTGCTGAAGCCTGGCGGGCGTTTTCTCTGCCTTGAATTTTCCGAGGTCGACATGCCGCTGCTCGACAAGGTCTATGAGGCGTGGTCGTTCAACGCCATCCCCAGGATCGGCAAGGCGGTGACCGGCGAAAACGAACCCTATTCCTATCTGGTCGAATCGATCCGCAAATTTCCCAATCAGCAGAATTTTGCCGCGATGATTTCCCGCGCCGGTTTTGACCGCGTGTCTTTTCGCAATTATGCCGGCGGCATAGCTGCGCTTCATTCGGGCTGGAAGCTTTGAGGCAGGCCCGTATTTTTTATACGCGACCTGCCCTTCGCCGGTCTAGAAAACCGGCAGGACAAGCGCATTCATGAGCAGTGTCGGCGCTGGTTTCAGGCTCGTACGGGCCGGCTGGGTGCTGGTCCGCGAAGGCGTCGTCGCGGCGTTGCCGGGTGATGAGCTGTTCGGCCTGCCGAAATTCGGCTGGCGGGTGGCACGGCTGTTCACCCGCCGCCGCGCGCTTGCCTATGAACGTGGCGATCGGCTGGCCAAGGCCGTCGTCCGGCTCGGCCCATCCTATGTCAAGCTCGGCCAGTTCCTGGCGACACGACCCGATGTCGTCGGCAACGACATAGCGCTCGATCTCGCCATGCTGCAGGACAAGATGCAGACATTTCCGCAGACCGAGGCCATTGCGGCGATAGAGGCCTCGCTCGGGCGCAAGGTCGGCGAGCTCTACGCCAGTTTCGGCGAGGCGGTCGCCGCGGCCTCGATCGCTCAGGTCCATACCGCCGAAACCTTGCAGAACGGCGTCGGTTCGCGGGTGGCGGTGAAGGTGATCCGACCGGGCGTGCGGCGCCGTTTCTTTCGCGATCTCGAAAGCTATTTCCTCGCCGCCCGTCTCCAGGAAAAATACATCCCGTCGTCGCGCCGGCTGCGGCCGGTCGAGGTGACCCAGACGCTGGCGCAGACCACGAAGATCGAGATGGATCTGAGGCTCGAGGCGGCAGCGCTTTCGGAGCTCGGCGAAAACACCAGGGACGATCCCGGCTTTCGCGTGCCGACGGTCGATTGGGAACGCACCGGCCGCGACGTGCTGACCATGGAATGGGTCGACGGCATCAAGATGAACGACATTGCCGGCCTGACTGCCGCCGGCCACGATCTGAAGGCGATCGCCGCCAATCTGGTCCAGTCGTTCCTGCGCCATACGCTGCGCGACGGTTTCTTCCACGCCGACATGCATCCGGGAAACCTGTTCGTCGAGCCCGATGGCACCATCGTCGCTGTCGATCTCGGCATTGCCGGCCGACTCGGCAAGAAGGAGCGCCGGTTCCTCGCCGAAATCCTCTACGGCTTCATCACTCGTGACTATCTGCGCGTCGCCGAAGTGCATTTCGAGGCCGGCTACGTGCCGCGCCTGCATAACGTCGCGGCATTCGCCCAGGCGATCCGCGCCATCGGCGAGCCGATCCACGGCCAGCCGGCCGAAACCATCTCGATGGCCAAGCTCTTGGCGCTTCTGTTCGAGGTGACCGACCTCTTCGACATGGCGACGCGGTCCGAACTGGTGCTGCTGCAAAAGACCATGGTGGTGGTCGAGGGCGTTGCCCGCACCCTCGACCCGGCATTCAACATGTGGAAGACGTCAGAACCGGTGGTCGGAGGCTGGATATCAGGCAATCTCGGCCCGCGTGCCCTGCTGGCCGACGCACGCGACGGCGCCAACGCGTTGCTGGCGCTGGCCCGCCAGGCGCCGGACCTCGCCGCCCGCACCGAGCGGCTGTCGCGCGAGATCGATCTGATGGCCGAACACGGGCTGCGTTTCGACGACAGGACGGCGCACGCCATCGGCAAGGCCGAGGCGCGCTATAGCAGATCCGGCCGGCTGGCGCTGTGGGTGATCGCGCTGACGCTGGTCTTTATCGCCTGGAAGCTGCTCTGACTGTAAGCAGTGACAGCAGTGCTGTCATTGCAGTCATGCTCCGGTGTCGCTATATTAGGTCGCGGGAGCGCGATCATGGCCCGGATTACTGTTCGCAATGTGGATGAGAGTGTCATGCGGCGACTGCGGGAGCGTGGCGCCGCGCGTGGCGTTTCCATGGAGCAGGAGGCGCGGGACGTGCTCGCCGCATCCTTAGGGTTTCCGACCACCAAAGGTTTCGACTCGGCGGCCATTGCAGCCGAGGACGAAGCCAAGGTCAGACCGACCACACGGGGGCAAGGGTAGTTATGGGCACCCTGACCATTCGCAATCTCGACGACGATCTGAAGCAAAAGCTGCGCGAGCGGGCTGCCAGACATGGCGTGTCAATGGAGCAGGAGGCAAGAAATCTCTTGCTGAAGGATGTGGCAGTCACCAAAGAACGTGACGGCGATTTTGTTACGGCGGAGGAAATCCTCGAATTCGGCCGACGACTGCAACAAGCGGATTTCGATCAGAAGAAATTCACTGATGACCTCTGGTCCTTCATCGAGGAGGAATGACCGTGGTGGTCGACACTTCAGCGATCGTGGCCATCCTGAAGCAGGAGCCCGATGCTCCGGCGTTCGCCCAGCGCCTCGCCGGAAATCAGCGGATATTGATGAGCGCCGCAACTCTGATGGAATGCGGCACAGTAATTGTCCGCCGCTATGGCGCGGCTGGCACGGCCGAGTTGACGGGCCTTCTTGCTAGACTCAAAGTCACTATCGTCGCGCTCTCCGCCGAACATGCGCAAGCCGGAATTGAAGCCTATGCACTGTATGGTCGAGGTACTGGCCATCGCGCCAATCTCAACATGGGCGACTGCTTCGCCTACGCCTTGGCCAAGACGCGAAACCTGCCGCTGCTTTTCAAGGGCGACGATTTCATCCATACCGACATCGAACCGGCGCTGAAGCCGGCATGACATCGGACAAGAACTGGGCATGACCCTCTCCGGCAAGCGCATCCTGCTGATCATCGGCGGCGGTATCGCCGCCTACAAGGCGCTCGACCTGATCCGCCGGCTGCGCGAGCGCGGTGCCGCCGTGCGTGTGGTGATGACTGCCGCGGCGCAGGAATTCGTCACGACGCTGTCGGCCGGGGCGCTGTCGGCCGACCACGTCTTCACGGATTTGTTCGACCGCAATGACGAGCACGATGTCGGCCACATCCGCTTGTCGCGCGAGGCCGATCTTGTCGTTGTGGCGCCGGCTACCGCCGACCTGATGGCGAAGCTCGCCAACGGCCATGCCAACGACCTTGCCTCGACCGTGCTCATTGCGACCGACAAGCCGGTGCTGATGGCGCCCGCCATGAACCCGAAAATGTGGTCGCATCCCGCGACCCGGCGAAACCGGGCGACGTTGCGGAAGGACGGCGTCGGATTCGTCGGCCCGGCAAAGGGCGAAATGGCCGAGAGCAACGAGGCGGGCGAAGGCCGCATGGCCGAGCCGCTGGAAATCGTCGCTGCGATCGAGGCGCTGCTCGATATCAGTCCGAAGCCGCTGGCAGGCAGAAAGATCATCGTCACCTCAGGGCCGACGCATGAGCCGATCGATCCGGTGCGCTATATCGCCAACCGTTCGTCCGGCAAGCAGGGCCATGCCATCGCGGCGGCGCTGGCAAGGCTGGGCGCCGATGTGCGCCTCGTCTCCGGTCCGGTCGGCATTGCCGATCCGGCTGACGTCACCACGCTGCATGTCGAAACCGCAAACCAGATGAAGGACGCGGTCGAACAGCTTTTGCCGGCGGACGCGGCGGTGTTCGTCGCGGCGGTTGCGGACTGGCGCAGCGAGACTTCGGCCGGCGAGAAGATCAAGAAGGTGGCGGGCGAGGGGCCGCCGGCGCTGCAGATGATCGAAAACCCTGACATTCTTGCCGGCGTCGGCCATCACAGGAAGCGACCCAGCCTGGTCGTCGGTTTCGCCGCCGAAACGCAGGATCTGGTCAGGAACGCCGAGGCCAAGCTCAGGAAAAAGGGCGCCGATTTCATCGTCGCCAACGATGTATCCCACGAAAGCGGGGTGATGGGCGGCGACCGCAACACTGTGCGGATCGTCTCGAAGGCCGGCGTCGACGAATGGCCCGAGATGAGCAAGGACGAGGTGGCGACGCGGCTCGCCGCCTTGATCGCCGAACGGCTGAAGACGATTACTGTCTAGCCGGTCGCTTCCTGCGGCCGGGCTGCCGGCCCCGAGATCCTCAGCGCGGCAAGGCATCCCAGAATCCCGAGTGGCACGAAGGCGAGGAACAGCCAGGTGGCGACATTCGCCGCCGCCTCGCGGTTCAGGCCTTCGGAGAAACCGCTGGCGTTGGCGACGATACCGGTCAACGCGGCACCGACGGCATAGCCGATGCGCTGCATGGTCGGCACGGCGGCGGAAGCGATCGTTTGTTCGCCGTCCCTGGCCGATGCGACGATCACGCGTGTGACGAAGGGCCAGGCAATGCCGAAGCCGCCGCCCTGCAGCAAGGCGCAAAACAGGATCAGCGGAATCGAACCGGCCGGCACGGCATAGGCGAAACCGGCGATGCCGGCCGCGATCATCAGCGCGCCGCCGGTGATGATCAGTCTTTCCCGCTCCGGCGGCGCATTGGCGACGAGGATCGACAGGATCGACCAGGCGATCGATTCGGCGGCGATGATATAACCGGTGGTCAGGATCGGAATGCCATGCAGGCTGGTCAGAAGCAGCGGCCCGTAGACGGCGAAGGAGCAGGTTGCCACCGAAAACGCGGCGACCATGGTCATGCCTGCGCCGACCGGCGAGCGCCAGGAGAACAGCCGCGACGGGAACAGCCGCGAGCCCGGCTTCAGCGCATCGATGCGGATGAACAGCGCGAGCCCGATCAGGCCGAGGATGAGCAACAGGGAGGAGCGCAGCAGGGCAATCTCGACACCGGCCGTGGCGATCAGCACGACGCTGACGGCAAGGCAGCCGAGCGCGGCAAAGGGGAAGGGCGGCGCGGTTCCAGTGATCGCCTGCGGCCGGGTCGCCTCGGGCGTGTCGAGCACGATGAAGCTCGCCAACGCCATGGCGGTGCCGCCAAGTGTGAAGACGCCGAAAGCCCAGCGCCAGGAGAGCAACTCGGTCATCAACGCACCGAGCACCGGCCCGCTGAAGGCGGCGACGCCCCAGATCGCCGACATAACGCCGAAAAGCTGCGGCCAGATGGCGCGTGGAAACAGCCGCTCGACCGAGACGAAGGCCAGCGACACCAGCGCGCCGCCGCCAAATCCCTCGATCAGGCGCCCGGCCAGGAACAGCGGCATGGACGGCGCGATGGCGCAGACCAGGGCGCCGGCCGCGTAGAGCAGGGCGGCAACCACCATGTTGGTGCGCAACGCGACATAGCTCACCAGCCGTCCGGCGGCAGCGCCGGCGACGATGGCGCCGAGCTCGTAGATCGCCAGCGACCAGCCGACCAGCTGAACCCCGGCGAGTTCGCCGACCATCGCCGGCATCACCGTTGCCACCATGGTTTCGTTGGTGGCGTGCAGCAGGATGCCGAGGCTGATGAAGCAGAAGCGCGCCAGATCGCCGCTCGCCCACAGCGCCCGCCAGTCGACCCTGTTTGTGCTGGTTTCGATCACCCGCCCTCCCGAACTTTCGTAAACGCCGATTAAAGAAATGGTGGAGCGCTCTTCGTCTCCAAATGGCACTTCGGGGATGGGTTGTAAAACCTCAACCGCAGTTGAGCTCAAGCGGTTTTTTTGCGGGTGCGCTGAGGGTGCTGATGAAGGCGGGATGTCAAGATTGGCGATCATGGCGTCAGCGATGATCTTCCCTGGCACGGCGGTTCCCAAAGTCGTGCGGCGCGGAACCGTCCTATCCTGTTCCGCGCCGCATGCAGAGCTACGCTATGGCATTCATTTGAAAGAGTGGATCAGTTGCAGTGAGGTGACGGCGACTGCCAGGTTGACGCCGGTCTGCGCCTGTACGTTTAGAGGCTGCAGCGAGAAGGCGCTGTTCAGCCCGCCGACCAGAAGGTTGGCGCCGCCGCCGGTTACCACGCTGGCCTCGGCGTTGACGCCATAATAGCTGCCGGCAAGATCGCCGGCATCACGGTCGCGGGTGGCCGCCAGAACCGCCCATATCAATTCGCCCTGGTGGGTCCTGCCGACGTCGACGCCGAGCTTGAAAATGACCCCGGTATAGGATTCGGGGGGACCGCCATGATGAGGGCGAAAGGTGCAGGCCACGCCTTTGTTGGATGTCACGATATAGCCGGTGCCGCCGTCGATGGTGCAGTCGAGCACACCGAGCTGCAGCCTTCCTGCGCTGGCAGGGGCGGCGAGAATCGTAGCGGCGAGGGCGGCGACACAGGCGAGTTTCTTGATCATGGGAGCGGTCCTTTTCGCGAATAGCCTTGAACAACGGCTAAGCGTCCCGAGCGTTCCGCCGAGAACTTGGCGCGATCAAGGCGTCAGTCGTTGAAGGTTTCGAAGCCATGCCAAACGGCAGGCCTGCCATGTCAGGCCGAAACGCCGCCGTCGGTCAGACGGCGCTGGTGCGCGCCAGGCCGTCCTTGGCCGGCTGGTAGGTGGGGCTGAGGCGCACGGCCTCGCGGTAGGCTTTTGCCGCCTTGGCCTTGTCGCCGCGCCGCTCGTAGATCAGCGCCTGGTTGGACCAGGCCTCGGCATTCTTGCCGTCGAGCTTGATCGCCATGTTGATGTCGGCGAAGGCGTTGTCCTCGTCGTTCATGGCGAGATAGGAGAGGCCGCGGCCATTGTAGGGATCGGCGGCGTCCGGCGCCAGCGAGATGGCTGTCGAGAAATCCTCGATGGCGAAAGCGTGCTGGCCCTGGCTCTGATAGATCAGGCCGCGATTGTGATAGGCGCGCGCGTCTGTCGTGTCGAGCTGGATCGCCTTCTGGAAATCGTTGAACGCTTCCTGGATGCGGTTGGCTTTGCGGTAGAGATTGCCGCGGCCGATATAGGCGGCGTCATAGTCGGGATTGATCTGGATCGAGCGGTTGTAGTCGGCAAGCGCGGCCGCCTGATCGCCGAGGAAACGCTGGATGAGAGCGCGGTTCGAATAGGCCTGGTAGAAATTCGGATTGAGCTGGATGGCGGTGTTGAAATCCTTGAGCGCCGCCTGATACTGGCCGCCGCGGCCATAGGCCGAGCCACGCACATTGTAGCCTTCCGGATCCTGGGGACTGCGCTGGATGACAGCCGACAGCGAGGAGATGTTCTCGGCCGACCCTTGTGCCTTGTCGATGTTGGTGAATTCGCCGGTCGGGGCTGTTTGGCAGCCGGCGAGCGCCAAGCCAGAAAGCAGGGCTGCCGTCAGGGCGAAGCCGCGCATTGCGGTTCTGCGCTCCACGCTAATTGCGTTCATGTCTGCTCTGTCCTCACTGCCCGCCCGCGCCGTCAGGTCTGTTCCCTCTCCGAACCGGCCCTCTGCGAGCTGGTCGAATTCAAAATAAAAAGGTGGCGGCGATTTCGCATCGCGCCACCTTGGGTATCCTTCGAAAAGGACGAAAAATTGGCGTCAGAACCGCGGCGGACGCGGAGCGCCGGCACCAGCGGCACCAGCCGCCACCGGGCGCGGCGTCATCGGCAGCAGGCCTTCGCGCTGGGCGCGCTTGCGTGCCAGCTTGCGGGCGCGGCGAACGGCTTCCGCCTTTTCGCGGGCGCGCTTCTCGGAAGGCTTCTCATAATGTCCGCGCATCTTCATTTCGCGGAAGATGCCTTCGCGCTGCATCTTTTTCTTGAGCGCGCGAAGCGCCTGATCAACATTGTTGTCGCGGACGAGTACCTGCACGGGCAATCCTGTCTTTCGGGTTTTGTTAACAACAGGCAAGTGGCCATAGTCGCTTGCCTCCGCGGCGGTCTACACCACGAATTGTGGCGGCTGATAGCAGAATCATGCCGCTCTGTCCACTGCCGAAACGAAAAACCCGCCTCAGCGGCGGGTCGTCGGCGCAAATCACACGATGCGCAAGCCAATAGCATAACTGCCGTCACAAAGCAAGGAATTACGACCTCTGGTAGCATATTCGCCTGCTCGGGCGGGCTCTCCGCGCCGATGAGCGATCGTTGGCGTTTTCTCCGACACCGATAAATTCTTGCTGCCCCAATCCCGGCAAAACGCTCCGCCCGGCTCTATCAACGAAGGAACCAACCTCGTTCCCCAATGGTTGTTGCGGCGAAGCAAGCACAGGGGAAAACCGATGTCAGGCACCCGTGAATGGCTCGTCCAATGGCTCAAGGATGCGCATGCGATGGAGGAGCAGGCCGAAACCATGCTGAACGGCCAGCTCAATCGGCTGGAGAGTTATCCCGAGCTCAGAGAGCGCATCAGGCTGCACCTCGATGAGACGAAGGGACACGCCGCGCGCCTCGGAATCTGCCTGGAAAGACTGGGCGAAGATACATCCGCGCTGAAGGACGCCGGCGGCAAGCTGCTGGCGATGGCGCAGTCGCTAAGCGGCGTCTTCGCCGGCGACGAGGTGATGAAAGGCTCACTGGCGAGCTACACCTTCGAGCACATGGAGATCGCATCCTACACGATCCTGATCGCAACCGCCGAGTCCCTCGGCGAAACGGAGATCGCCCGGGCCTGCGAACAAAACCTGCGTGAAGAGGAGGCGATGGCCGAGTGGCTGCACAACAAGCTGCCCGCGACTACGGAGCAGTTCCTGGCTCGCTCGGCGTCGGACAGCGACAATGCCAAGCGATGACGACAGCAACGTGAAGCGACCTTCGGTCTGGCGGGCTTACAGTTATGCCTGGATTACCCTCGGCTTCTTCATCATCTCGCTTGTCGGCCACTGGGTTTTCGGCTGGTTCGCCTATCTCGACGAGCAGCGAGCGCTTGGCCAACCGCCTGAGTTCGGCGGCTATCTGATCGAGATGAGCCGCGACACGCTCGAGAACTGGCAGTCGGAATTCCTGCAGCTGCTCTGGCAGGTCGGTGGCCTGGCGTTCCTGCTCTTCGTCGGATCGCCGCAATCGAAGGAGAGTACCGACCGTATGGAGGCCAAGATCGACGCCCTTCTCAGGCTTGTCGATCCGGAGAAGGGCAAGGAGGCGATTCGCGAACTGGACCTGCAGTATGACGGCCGCCACACTGACCAGCCGCACGCCCATCGGAACTGATCCGATCATAACTTCGGCTCAGGCTGGCGGGCTCCCCCTATGCCATGGCCAGATGAAGCCGCTCGAAATCCTCGAAGAACTCGCCGTAGTCGCAGCCGCCGCTATGGCGCGGACCGCGGTTGCCCCGCCATGCCGAGAAAAATCCGTGTTCGGTCTTTCGGAATGGTTCATGAAGCGGCCATTGTCGACCTCATAGACGATGAATCCGGGCCGGTCCGGGCTTGGATAGGCATATCTGTCGAGCAATTCCCTTAGGTGGGGCGGCGCCGTCCTATATTTTTCGATCGGGATCAGCCGGTCGAAATCCGGATCGAGCCGCCAGATCGACGCTCCCTTCTTGATCGGCTCGGCGGCGAACACGCCGACGCCCTGGATTGCGCTAGCAGCGATGTAGGTCCTGATCAGCAGCATGTTCTAGGCCCGTCTTCGACAAAAGTGTCCGAAGAAATCGCCCAATCGCACTGGAAAGCAAGACCGCTTTTGCGACATTGCCTCACGTCCGATTGATCGAGACCCCGCCATCGGCAAACAGCGCGGTTCCGGTGGTGAAGCTCGATGCGTCGGAAGCCAGATAGAGCGCCGAATGGGCGATCTCCTCAGGCTCGGCGACGCGCTTCAAGGCATGCAGGTTTTCGACGAAGGCTCGCGATTCAGGTGTCTTGAACGTTGCCGAAGGCGTGTCGGTGCCGCCCGGCAGGAGCGCGTTGACCCGCACGCCTTTGGCGCCATTTTCGGCGGCAAGCACCTGCGTCAACCCGATCAGCCCGGCCTTGCTTGCGGCATAGCTGGTCATGCCGGGCATGCCGACGGTATGGCCGACAAAGGTAGAGGTGAAGATCAGCGAACCGCCGCCGCGTTCGACAATCGCCGGGACCTGATATTTCGCGCCGAGGAATGCGCTGGTCAGGTTGGTGTCGAGCGTCTCGCGCCATCCCTCCAGCGACAGCTCCGAAATCGGGCCCATCTTGCCGACCGAGCCGGCGTTGTTGAAGGCGATATCCAGCCCGCCGAATTTCTCGACTGCCAGGTCGACAAGGGCTTTGGCATACGCCTCGTCTCTGACGTCACCGGCAAGGGCGATCGCCGTGCCGTCGGCGTCCTCGATTTCCGCGACGAGCGCGTCCAGCTCTGCCTGGCGACGGGCAGCGACGACCAGCTTGGCGCCTTCCTCGGCAAAGAGTTTTGCCGTGGCGCGGCCGATGCCGGAACTGGCGCCGGTGACGATGGCGATCTTGTTGGCGAGTGCGAGCATTTTTTGCATCCTTCTTTCGCGCCAGCTTTCGCCGGCAATCGGATGCTTGGTCGCAGATCGAGGCGGCACGAGCCACCCGATACCTGAAGGCGTCCGGATGCGTCGTTCGGCTCGTTGCTCGACAGGTCTTTTTGGCCGTGGCGCAAAACGGCAAGCGCCGTCGCAAACAGCGCAAGGGTGGCAGCGCTGTTTCGCTAGTGATACACCTCGCGCGCCGGGGCTCGATTGGATGTCCGGCCGCTATCTGCGAGGCTGGAACGTTGAAGAAATACTCGGTATTCGCCATCGCCCGCGAGGCCATGCGCGGCCACAAGGGCTGGGAGGAACAGTGGTCCTCGCCAGAGCCGAAGAAGGAGTACGACGTCATCATCGTCGGCGCCGGCGGCCATGGCCTGGCCACCGCCTATTATCTCGCCACGGTGCACGGCATCACCAATGTCGCGGTGCTGGAAAAGGGCTGGCTCGGCGGCGGCAATACCGGCCGCAACACCACCATCATCCGCTCCAACTATCTCTATGACGAGAGCGCCGGCATCTACGACCACGCGCTGAAGCTGTGGGACGGGCTCAGCCAGGAGCTCAACTACAACGTCATGTATTCGCCGCGCGGCGTCATGATGCTGGCCCACAATGTGCACGACATCCAGGTCTTGAAACGCCACGTCCATGCCAACCGTCTGAACGGCATCGACAATGAATGGCTGACGCCGGAAGCCGCCAAGGAATTCTGCCCGCCGCTCAACATTTCGCGCGATGCCCGCTATCCGGTGATGGGCGCGACCCTGCAGCGTCGCGGCGGCACCGCCCGCCACGATGCGGTCGCCTGGGGCTATGCGCGCGGTGCCTCGGCGCGCGGCGTCCACATCATCCAGAATTGCGAGGTCACCGGCGTCAAGCGGGCGCCGAACGGTTCGGTCACCGGCGTCGAGACGACGCGCGGCTTCATCGGCGCCAAAAAAGTCGGCGTCGTTGCCGCCGGCCATTCGTCGGTCATCATGGACATGGCCGGCGTGCGGATGCCGCTGGAAAGCTATCCGCTGCAGGCGCTGGTTTCCGAGCCGGTCAAGCCGGTCTTCCCCTGCGTGGTGATGTCGAACACCGTGCACGCCTATATCTCGCAGTCCGACAAGGGCGAACTGGTCATCGGCGCCGGTACCGACCAGTATATCTCCTATTCGCAGACCGGCGGCCTGCACATCCTGCAACACACGCTCGACGCCATCTGCGAGATGTTCCCGATGTTCACGCGCATGAAGATGCTGCGCTCGTGGGGCGGCATCGTCGACGTGACGCCCGACCGTTCGCCGATCCTGGCCAAGACGCCAGTGCCCGGCCTCTATGTCAATTGCGGCTGGGGCACGGGCGGCTTCAAGGCGACGCCGGGCTCGGGCCATGTCTTTGCCCACACCATCGCCAGGGACGATCCGCACCCGATCAACGCGCCCTTCACCATCGAGCGCTTCCGCACCGGCCGCCTGATCGACGAGGCGGCGGCGGCGGCGGTGGCACACTGATGGTGGCCCGCTTTGTGATGTTGGGCCAGAGGCTTTGCGATCAACCCGCCGGCGCCTGCGTCGGCCACGGCGAATTGTAGGAACAACCATGCTTCTCATCCGCTGCCCCTATTGCGAGGAAGAGCGTCCGGAACTCGAATTCCGCAACGCCGGCGAGGCACATATCGCGCGTTCGGCGGAAATGGCCGCGACAAGCGACGACGATTTCGAAAAGTTCTTCTTCATCCGCTCGAATCCCAAAGGCATCATCTATGAGCGCTGGCGGCACATGCATGGCTGCGCGCGGTTCTTCAATGCCGTGCGTGACACCGTCAGCGACAAGTTCCTGATGACCTACAAGGCCGGCGAGCCGAAGCCGGCGAAGCTGCCGGGAGCCTCCGAATGATCGCGACGTTCCGCATTCCCGGCGCCGGGCGCCTCAAGCAGGCAGAGACCGCGCGGTTCAGCTTCGACGGCCAGTCCTATGCCGGCGTCGAGGGCGAAACGCTGGCCTCGGCGCTGCTCGCCAACGGTGTCCATCTGGTCGGCCGTTCGTTCAAATATCACCGGCCGCGCGGCTTCCTGTCCGCCGGGGCGGAAGAGCCCAACGCGCTGGTTGAGATCAAGCGCGACTCGGCCAGGAGGACACCAAATGTTCGCGCCACCGTGCAGGAGCTCTATGACGGGCTGACGGCACAGTCGCAGAACCGCTGGCCGTCGCTGGCCTTCGACGTCAGCGCGCTCGGCGACATCGCCTCGCCGCTGCTTTCGGCGGGCTTTTACTACAAGACCTTCATGTGGCCGAAGTCCGCCTGGAAAAACTTTTACGAGCCCAGGATCAGGGCTGCGGCAGGGCTTGGCGTCGCTCCCGACCAGCCGGATCCCGACCATTATTCGGCGCGCTTTGCCCATTGCGATGTGCTGGTGCTGGGCGGCGGTGCTGCCGGCATCGCCGCCGCACTTGCCGCGGCCGAAACCGGCGTACGCGTCATCCTTGCCGACGAGCAGGTGGATTTCGGCGGCAGCCTGCGCTTCGAAAGCGGCGCCAGGATCGACGGCCAGGACGGTTTTGCCTGGGCGCAAGGTGCAGTCGCTAAGCTCAAGGCCATGGACAATGTCCGCGTGCTGTCGCGCACCACGGCCTTCGGCTATTACGCGCAGAATTTCGTCGGGCTGGTCGAGCGCGTCAGCGACCATCTGCAGAACCCCGGCCGCGAACTGCCGCGCGAGCGGCTGTGGCAGGTCCGCGCCAAACGCGTCGTGCTGGCGACCGGTGCCATCGAGCGGCACATGGTGTTTGCCGACAACGACCGGCCAGGCATCATGCTGGCGTCGGCGGCGCGCACCTATCTCAACCATTTTGGCGTCGCGGTGGGCAGGAATGTCGGCGTCTATACGGCCAATGATTCCGCCTATGCGGCGGCGATCGACCTGAAGAAGGCCGGCATCGGCGTGGCGGCGATAGTCGACCTGCGCGACAACCCGACCGGATCGCTGATCGACGAGGCGAGGGCGCTCGGCATCGAGGTCAATTTCGGCCGCGCGGTGATCCGCGCCGGCGGCAAATTGCGCGTCTCGTCGATGACCGTTCAGCCGAAGAATGGCGGCGGCGAGCGCACCATCCCGGTCGACGCCATCCTGATGTCGGCCGGCTGGACGCCGTCGGTGCATCTGTTCTCGCAATCGCGCGGCAAGGTCGCCTTCAACGAAGAGACCAAGCGTTTCGTGCCCGGCACCTACGCCCAGGATTGCGTCTCGGTCGGCGCCTGCAACGGCACCGACGGGCTGTCGGCGACGATCGACGAGGCCTATGCGGCGGGCGCCAAAGCGGCGAAGGATGCGGGCGTCAAGAATGCCGGGGCCAACGCCGTCAAGGGCACCAAGCCGAAGGTCGACGCCAGCGAGAGCTGGTCGCGCGGTATGCTGGGTGCGGCGCCCGGAGCCGGGCCGGACACGACAGTAAAAGCCTTCGTCGACTTCCAGAACGACGTCACTGCCAAGGACATCCGCCAGGCGGTGCATGAAGGCATGCGCTCGATCGAGCACGTCAAGCGCTTCACCACCAATGGCATGGCGACCGACCAGGGCAAGACCTCGAACATGCACGGCCTGGCGATCGCCGCCGAGACGCTGGGCAAGCCGATCCCGCAAGTCGGCCTGACGACGTTCCGGGCGCCTTACACGCCGGTGACCTTCGGTTCGATCGTCGGACACGCGCGGGGTCCGCTCTTCGACCCGACCCGCAAGACGGCGATCCATCCGTGGGCCGAGGCTCAAGGTGCGGTGTTCGAGGATGTCGGCCAATGGAAGCGCGCCTGGTATTTTCCCAAAGCGGGCGAGGACATGCACGCCGCGGTCGATCGCGAGTGTGTCACGGTGCGCAAGACGGC
The DNA here is from genome assembly GCF_055811475.1 of Mesorhizobium sp. WSM4829. NCBI lineage: Bacteria > Pseudomonadati > Pseudomonadota > Alphaproteobacteria > Hyphomicrobiales > Phyllobacteriaceae > Mesorhizobium > Mesorhizobium sp. WSM4829. The sequence goes on from NZ_JBVVQJ010000027.1 coordinate 76,347, forward strand.
CGGCCTGTTCGACGCCTCGACGCTGGGCAAGATCGAGGTGGTCGGGCCGGATGCGGCGAAGTTCATGGAGCTGCTCTATACCAATCCGTGGGAGAAACTGGAGCCCGGCCGCTGCCGCTATGGCATCATGCTGCGCGAGGACGGTTTCATCTATGACGACGGTGTCGTTGGCAGGCTTGCAGCCGACCGCTTCCACGTGACGACGACGACGGGCGGTGCGCCGCGCGTCATGAACCATATGGAGGACTATCTCCAGACCGAGTTTCCGCATCTCAACGTATGGTTGACCTCGACCACCGAGCAGTGGGCGGTGATCGCCGTGCAGGGACCGAAGTCGCGAGAGATCATCGCGCCGCTGGTCGAGGGCATCGACATGTCGGACGGGGCGCTGCCGCATATGTCGGTGCGCGAGGGCAGGATCTGCGGCGTGCCGACAAGACTGTTCCGGATGTCGTTCACCGGCGAGCGCGGCTTCGAGGTCAACGTGCCGGCCGACTACGGCCAGGCCGTCTGGGAAGCGCTGTGGGCCGAGGGCCAGAAGCACGGCGCCTGTGCCTACGGTACCGAAGCGATGCACGTGCTGCGTGCCGAAAAGGGTTACATCATCGTCGGTCAGGACACCGACGGTACGGTGACGCCCGGCGATGCCGGGCTCGAATGGGCGGTCGGCAAGAAGAAGACCGATTTCGTCGGTATCAGGGGCATGGCTCGGCCCGACCTGGTCGCCAAGGGCCGCAAGCAGTTGGTCGGCCTGAAGACCAAAGACCCAAAAGTAGTGCTGGAAGAAGGCGCGCAGATCGTCGGCGATCCGAAGCAGGCGATCCCGATGACGATGATCGGCCATGTCACCTCGAGCTACTGGTCGGAAAATTGCGGCCGCTCGATCGCGCTGGCCCTGGTTGCCGGCGGCCGCGACCGGATGGGCGAGACGCTCTACGTGCCGATGCCCAATGCGACGATCGAGGTGGAGGTCACCGGCATGGTGTTCTTCGACGACAAGGGGGAACGCCTCAATGGCTAAGGCTGCTGCTGACAAGATTGCTGCTCCCATATCGATCGAACGCCGGCCGGCTCTCGCCGGTCAGGAGCTTTCCGTAACCGGCGTTACGCTTGCTGTGTTGCCGCCGGCGCAGCGTATTTCGCTGCGCGCGCCGGACGCCTCGGTCGCGGCGCTTTCGAAGGCGCTTGGAGTGAACCTGCCGCGGAAGCCCAAAACCTCGGCGGCAAAGGCCGGGCGTACGGCATTGTGGCTTGGGCCGGACGAATGGCTGGTCATCGACGAGGTGGGAAAAGACCCGCTCGCCGATTGCGCCGAGGTCACAGTGCTGCATTCGGCGGTCGGCATCTCGCATCGCAACGTCGCCATCTCGGTTATCGGTCCAGCGGCGGCGGCGACGATCAATTCAGGCTGTCCGCAGGATCTGTCGCTGGACGTCTTTCCGGTGGGCGCGGCCTCGCGCACCATCCTGGGCAAGGCCGAGATCGTGCTGTTGCGCTTCGCAGCCGACGCGTTCCGGGTTGAATGCTGGCGCTCTTTTTCCGATTATGTCTTTACTTTCCTGTCGGAGGCGGCCGGCGACGCAGCGGCTTAGGAATGTTCGCTGGGCTCGACCGTTTGCCGGAGCAAGTCGGGGAGAATGTCGATGCCGTCGAAATCCGCGCCGAATCCAGCGGCTCAGAAGACGCCGGCCGTGCGCTCGTTCGAACACGAGCAGCACAAAGAACCAAACATTGAAGAGGAACTCGAGGAAGGGCTCGAGGACACGTTTCCGGCCAGCGATCCGGTGTCGATCACCGGGACTTCGATTCCCGGCGCACCGGCAAGACCTGGCAAGGCCAAGATCGTGGCCGGAATGAAGAAGCGCAGGAAATAACATCCATCAGGCTCCAGCGAGCCGGGTCGCCGGCCACGAGAGCAGGCGGTCAGGATTTCCTGTCGCCGCTTTTGTTTTCGAACGTCAGAACGTGCTGGGCACGATCCACGGGTCGATGTCGATGCCGAGCCGCGGGTCCTTGCTTTCCGTTGAGCCCTTGTGGGTGGCCGTGCCTGCCTTCTCGACCGATCCGGTCGCGCCGCAATCGAGCTTGATGCCGGTGTCGGCGCAGGCCGCGGCCGGCGCCTGTTTGCCGGCCTGACTCTGGTCGGCGAAGGCAGCGCCCGAGAATGCAAGCACTGCCGCGACGGTGAGGATTGTCTTTTTCATGGTCTGTCTCCGGGCTGGATGACTGGAGTTGTACATGTACGACATAGCGTACATATACGACCGGCGAATATGAAGTTCAAGTCGGAAATTGTACATGTACAAAATATTTGACGGCGAGCGTGGCGCTAGCCTGCCGGGTCGCGATCCCAGCCACCAGGATCCTACACGCATAGATTGATTCCCCAGGCCTTCGCCCTGTTTCGCTTGCCTGTCAGCTATCCGAAACCGAACAAAAACCCTTCAGCAGTTGACCGGCGTCTCGGTCAGCGGCGGCACGTCCTGCGTGGCCAGAGCGGCAAGCGTGAAGTCGCACATCCGCTTGACGAAAGCCTGCTGGTCGCCGAACGGATAGAAGGGAAAGGTGATCAGCAGCGAGATCGTGCCGTGGCCGACCGCCCACAGCATGGTGGCGATGGCGCGCGGATCGCCCTTCAGCCTGCCGGCGGCCACGCAGGCTTCGACCCTCTTGATCAGCACCTTCATCAACGGGTTGCCCTCCTGCATCTCGGCGAAGGTCCTGCCTTCCGGGGGCTTGACCTTCTCGGTCATGAATATCGTGCGATACTCGTTGGGGTTGCCAAGGCCGAAGGCCGCATATTCGGTCATCACCACTTGCAGCGCCTCGATCGGATCGTCGGCCGGGTGATCCTCGATACGCTTTGCCAGAGTCTTGAACGCGTCCTCGGCCAACGCGAACAAGATGTCCTGCTTGTCGGCAAAATAGGAATAGACCGACATCGGCGCATAGCCGACACGCTTGGCCAGCTTGCGGATGGTGAGGCCTTCATAGCCTTCTTCCTGGACGAGCTTGTGCGCGGCGTCGACAAGTTCGGAGCGCAGTTCGGCCTTTTGTTTCTCGCGGCGTGTCTGGACGCTAAGCGGCAATTTTCGCCTGCCTTCTGTTGTGGCTGGCTAAATTATATACGCTGTACGGAATCGGACAAGGCGCGGTCAAAAATCGGCGTCCTTCTCAGCCATTTTCGCCCAAACATCGATCACAAATGTTACCCGGGCAGAACGACGCGACATCGGACTGTTACAACCAGAGGTTAGCTGCGGCCCGGCCAAGAGATTTTGTTGCTAGGGCGAGATGACCATGACCGAGCTTTCTTCCGTTGCGCCAAACGCAGATCCACTTTCTCACGATGCCCTGCTGGCCCTCAGGCGGGTGGTCATGGTTGCATGGTTGGCGATCGCGCTCGGATTCGCCATGGAGGCGCTTACTCTGGCTGGCAGGCTTGCAGCGGGTTCTCACCCGGCTACCACCCTGATCCTGATCGAATTGGCGCAAGGCGTGACGTGGGCGTTCTTCGTCTGCGCCGGTCTCAGCCTCGGCACGGCGATCGCCAAGGTACGAGCCTCGCTCGGCGGCCTGATCGCTGCGATCTCGGCACCACTGGCGATGGCCATCGCCAAGGGGTCGCAAAAGGTCATGGTAACTGCTCTTGATGCGGCCACAAAACCGGCCACCCTCTCGCTCACCACGCTGGGCGTGCTGCGGGCGATCGAATACGGCCTGCTCGGCTGGATCCTGGCCTCGCTGGCGTCGAAGGAAAAACCCCGTCCGCTCCATTTTGCGCTGGCAGGCACCGCGATCGGCGCGGTGTTCGGCGGCGGAATCACGGTGCTGACGATTGAGACGGCCGCGGCGAACGGCGTTGCACTTGAATTGCCGCGGGCGATCACAACCGGCCTCAACGAGATCGTGTTTCCGATCGGTTGCGCACTGGTCGTCTACATTGCCCTGCAGGTCGGCCGGCACATGAAGATGATCTCTGGCGAGGTTCGTTGAGCCGTTCAGGCCGCTTCTGGCTCGCGCTCGATCAATGTCAGCGTCAGCCAGCGCGCGGTCAGCGCCGGCTTTTTCGAGCCCTCGATCTCGATCGTCACGTCATGCGCGGTCTGCACCCACCCCGACGGCCTGACCTTGACGTCGGCCAACACGAAACGGGTGCGGATGCGCGCGCCGGTCTTCACCGGCGCCAGGAAGCGCAGCGAGTCAAAACCATGGTTGACGCCCATCTTGCTGTTTTCGAGCGGCGGCATGGTCTCGAAGGTCATCGCCGACAGAAGCGAAAGCGACAGAAAACCATGCGCGATGGTGCCGCCGAACGGTGTCTCGCGCTTGGCGCGCTCCGGGTCGCAATGGATGAACTGGTGGTCGTCGGTGGCGTCGGCGAACTGGTCGATCATGCGCTGCGAGACCACCCGCCACGGCGACACGCCGACCTCCTTGCCGACGCTGGCCAGAAGCACATCGAGACTGATCGGTTCCACGCTGATGTCCTCCATTTCAACCGTCCGGAGCGCGAGCGGCTTCATTCCTTGAACAGTGTCAGCCCATGCTGCACCGACTGTCCGCCATCGATCGGCAGGATGGCGCCGGTGACATAGCTGCCGGCACGGCTGCACAAATAGAGCGTTGCGCCGGCAATGTCATCCGGCGCGCCGATGCGACGAAGCGGAACATGGCCGCCGACTTGTCTTGCCTGTTCCTCGCTCGCGGTGGCAAAAGCTGTCATCCGGCTCTGGAAGGGGCCGGGGGCGAAGGCATTGACGGTGATGCGGCGGGCGGCGAACTCGATCGCCAAGATGCGCGTCAGATGGTGAACAGCAGCCTTCGAGGCAGAGTAAGAGTAGGCGTCGTCGGCCAGCGCCTGCGTGCCCATCACCGAACCCAGATTGATCACCCGGGCCGGATCGGCATCGCTGGCGGCGGCGTCGAGCAGCGGCAGAAGTTCGCGCGTCAGTTGGAAGACCGCAGTGACGTTGACGCCGAACACCCTGGCCCAGGCATTGTAGGGAAAACTTTCCAGCGGCGCCCCCCAGGAGACGCCGGCATTGTTGACCAGGATGTTCAGCCGCTCGGTCCGCGCCTTGACCTCGTCGACCAGCGCCGCGATGCCAGCCTCGCTGGAGACATCGCCGGCAAAGCCCTCGGCCCGGCCGGTGCCGCCGAGGCCGTTCAGTTCATCGGCAACCCTGATGCAGTCCTCACCCTTGCGCGAGGCGATCATCACGCTGGCGCCGGCCCTGACCAAAGCGGTCGCCGCCATGCGGCCGATGCCGGTCGCAGCCCCGGTCACAAGCGCGGTCTTGCCGGTCACCGAAAACAGCTCGTCCAGATAGGTCATTGCAATTCCTCTGGGCAATTCTTCCGCGCTCTTGCTTTGCGCTCCCGGCAAAAAGGCTCGCGCTGACAAGGCAATCCGAACTACGATCATCCTTGCCGCGGGTAAAGTGCCAAAGCCGAGGCGATGAAACGCGGGCTGGCTGACTTCCAGGACCGGCGGCACAGTGTGCATCGGGATGTAGCTGCGGAATGATTGCGAAACGCCCACTGCTGTATACCAAACATGCCGAGACCGTCATTCGTGAACGGTCTCTCGACAAACGGTGGATCGAACGTGCTGTGTGGGAACCGGATTGGCAAGCGGCTGATGTGAAAGACACTTCGGTGATACGTCTGTACAAGCAGGTGCCCGAAAATGGCGGCCGCATCCTGCGTGTCGTCTGTGTGGCAACGCCTGAGGAAATCCGTATACTGTCTGTCTATTTCGATCGCGGGGCGAGAAGGCCGGAATGACGCTCAAACTCGAATATGACCCGGAAGCTAATGCTGCCTACATCCGTTTTTCCTCGGAGGCGATCCAGGAAAGCGAGGAAGTTTCCGCAGGCATAGTCCTCGACTATGATGCTGACGGTCACATCGTCGGCATGGAGGTGCTGGATGCCCGAGAACACCTTCCCGCCGCGATCCTAAAGGCGGCCTGACCCCAACCTACTCAGCGGTCTCGACATTCGTGTAGGCGGCGTGTTCGAACTCGCGCTTCAGCCGCGATGCCTCTTCCACCTTCGGCGTGACGAAGCGGCCGAGCAGGAGATAGGCGACCGGTGTCAGGAACAGCGTCGAGACGGTGGCCAAGCCCAGACCGCCGACGATCACCCAACCGAGCGCGATGCGCGCCTCGGCGCCGGCGCCGCTCGCCAGCACCAGCGGCACGCCGCCGAGCACGGTGCAGATCATCGTCATCATCACCGGCCTATGGACGAAGCGATGCTGCCGCCGGAACTTGCGAAGCCCAACGGCAAGGTGTTTATAGGGCCCAGAATCAGAATAGCTTGAGGTTACGTCCATGCGGCTGCAACGGTTTGTCGGGATTGTCCTTGTGTCGATGGCAAGTACGATTTTCGCCGAGGCCGCAGACAAGTTCCCGCCTTTTTGGCGCAAGTCGATGACCAACGATCCAAGTACGAACTACTTTCTCAAGAAATATTCGACCCCTTTTGGATGACCCAGCCGGGACCGCAGTTAGAAATATCATGCTGGCGCGAGTTATCGGCGCGGAATGCCAGTCGTCCAAGCTCAATAAGGCCAAAGTCAAAGCCTATCGCGATAGGATGATTGACCCGCTCACGCCTGAGCAACTCAAGGCAGCTGCATTCGAAGGTGGTAGTGCGCTGCGTAGTTTTAACTACCAGGACCTCGCCCACCTTTGCGCCGGCATCGACTATCAATTTGGACCGAAGGGGGTGCTGATCGCCGGTGCCGTTTCAACTGGCAAGGGTGAACCAAAGTATCCCTATGATCCGCGTAGGCCATATTTTCGACTACCGGATTTCACAGGCAATTAGTTAAACGGCATCCTCTCCGCAAACGGAAGGCCTACTCAGCCGGCTCGACATTGGTGTAGGCGGCTTGTTCGAGCTCGCGCTTCAGCCGTGACGCCTCTTCCACCTTCGGCGTGACGAAGCGGCCGAGCAGGAGATAGGCGACCGGCGTCAGGAACAGCGTCGAGACGGTGGCCAGACCCAGGCCGCCGACGATCACCCAGCCGAGCGCGATCCGCGCCTCGGCGCCGGCGCCGCTCGCCAGCACCAGCGGCACGCCGCCGAGCACGGTGCAGATCATCGTCATCATCACCGGCCGCAGCCGGATGGTGGAGGCCTGCTCGATCGCCTCACGCACGCCGAGCCCGCGGTCTCGCAACTGATTGGCGAACTCGACGATCAGGATGCCGTTCTTGGCCATCACGCCGACCAGCAGCACCAAGCCGATCTGGCTGTAGGCGTTGAGGCTGGTGCCGCTGAGCAAAAGGGCAAAGATCGCGCAGGCGAGGCCGAGCGGCACCGTCGCCATGATGATGACCGCGCTGACGAAGCTCTCGAACTGAGCGGCGAGCACCAAAAGGATGATGACAAGCGAGAAGCCGAAGATGGTGATCATGGCGCTGTTGGTCTCGCCCAGCGTCGCCGCCTCGGCCAAGGGGACGATGCGGCTGCCCGGCGGCAGAAGCGGCGTGGCGATTGCCTCGGCGCGGGTGAGCGCCTGGCCGAGCGCGAAATCGCCGCTGAGGTTGGAGGTGATCGCCACCGACGGCTGCTGCTGCTCGCGGGTCAGCGAGGGCGGTACGGCGCGCTCGGTCAAAGTGGCGATGGTCGACATCGGCACGAAGCGGCCGTCTGCCGTCTTCAGGAAGATGTTCTCCAAATCGGTCGGATCGTTGATCGGGTTGGTCGTCGAGACGAGCTTCACGCCGTAGCTGCGATCGGCGATATAGACGTCGACGACATCATTGCCGTCGAGCATGGCCTGGAAGGAATCGGCCAGCCTGGTGATGTCGATGCCGAGGTCGGAAGCGCGCTCGCGGTCGATGGCGACGGAAAGCTGGGGCTGCGTCGGGTCGACGGAGAGCCGCGGCGACTGGAAGCCGGGGTCCTTCTGCATTTCCGCGATGATCTTCACCGCAGCGTTGCCGAGCGCCGCGCGGTTGTTGCCGACCAGCGCGAACTGCAGGCCGTTGCCGGCGCCGCGAATACCGAGGCTGTTGGGCTGCATCGGAAAGACGCGCACGCTCGGCACCTGCCGGGTGAGCCGTCTGATGTCGGCCATGATCTGCTGCTGGCTGCGGGTGCGCTCGTCCCATGGCGCCAGCGTCATCACCACGAAGCCGGCATTGTAGGCGCCGTTGCGGCCGGCGCTCTCGAAGGTGTTGCGGATTTCGCCGGAATCGTGCAGCGGCTGGATCAGTTTTTCGATCTTCTGCATCTGCTGCGTCGTGTAGTCGAGGCTGACGCCTTGCGGCGCGTCGACGCGCATGAGCACGACGGCACGATCCTCGGTCGGCGTCAGTTCCTGGCGAATCGTGCCGAACAGCGTGAAGGCGGTGGCTGCAAACAGCAGCGCGACCAGGAGCACGATCCACGGCGCATCGAGGCAGGTGCGCAGGCAGCGCCGGTAGAGCCTGTTCAGCGCGCCGCCGATGCGGGCGCCGATGCCGCTGCCGCCTTCGTGATGAAGCGGCGCGACCGACAGCATGCGCGAGGCAAGCATCGGACAAAGGGTCAACGCCACGACGGCGGACAGAAGCACCGATATGGCGAGAACGAAGCCGAATTCGCGAAACAGGCCGCCGGTCTGGCCGGGCAGGAAGGAGATCGGCACGAAGACGGCGACCAGCGTCAGCGTCGTGGCGATGACGGCGAAGAACACTTCCTGGGCGCCAAGCACGGCCGCGGCGCGTGGCCCCATGCCTTCGTTGCGTCGTCGCACGATATTTTCCAGAACAACGATGGCGTCGTCGACGACCAGGCCCGTCGCCAGCACCAGGGCCAGCAGCGTCAATATGTTGACCGAGAAGCCGGCAAGATAGATGGCGGCGATTGTCCCGATCATGGCGACCGGCATCGCAAGCCCAGGAATGAGCGTCGCGCGCCAGTCGAGGAGAAACACATAGATGACGATCAGCACGATGGAGACGGACAGGCCGAGTGCGATCTCGACCTCATGCACCGCGCCGTTGACGAAGACCGCATCGTCGCTGGTGACCTTGATCGACATGCCCTGAGGCAGATCCGCCTGCAGCGCGGCGACGGCGGCCCTGACGCCGGTCGAAATATCCAGCGTGTTCGATTCCGCCTGGCGGATGATGCCAAGACCGATGCCGGTCTTGCCGTTCGAACGCAATGTGGTCTGACCGATGTCGGGGCCGAGCGTGACGGTGGCGACGTCGCGGATGCGGGTCGTGCCGCCGATGATGATGTTTTCGAACTCCTCCGGCGTGGTCACGTCCGCCGTCGGACGCACGATCAGATCCTGGTTGGTCGTGGTGATCGAGCCGGCAGGCGAATCGAAAGCGACCGAGGCCAGCGCTGTCCTCAGGTCGGCGACGGTGAAGCCCAGGCCGGCGAGCTTGTTCTGATCGACATCGATGCGAAATATCTTGTCGCGGTCGCCATAGACCTGGACGTCGGCTACGCCAGGCACGGCGGCAAGCTCGTCCTCGATCTGGTCTTGGACCAGCACCTTCATGTCCTGCACCGACATGGTGTCGGAGGTGACAGCCAGCCGCATCACCGGCTCGGAATTGGCATCGGCCTTGACGATGCGAGGCGCATCCGCCGTATCCGGCATCTGGTCGGCGACGCGGCCGACGCCATCGCGCACATCGGAGGCGGCGACGTCGAGATCGACGCCGTCGTTGAATTCGATGGTGACGCGGCTTGTGCCGAAGGACGAGGTGGACGAGATCGACTTCACACCAGAGACGCGGGCGACCGCGCCCTCAATCACGTCGGTCAATTCGCGGTCTACGGTCTCGGCTGCAGCGCCTTCAAAGGTCGTGTTGACGGTGACGACGGCGCGATCGACATCCGGCAGTTCGCGGATTTCGACACCGTAAAAGGCAGCAAGGCCGGCGACCGCGATCAGCGTGTTCAAAACGAAGGCCATCACCGGCCTGCGGATGAACAGCGCGGTGAATCCTGTGTCGCTGGCTGCGTTGTTGGTTGCGGTCATCAGCCGTCGGCGTCCGCGGCGCGCAGTTGTTCGCCGGCGATGCGGACCTCGCCGCCTTCGCTGACACTCTGGGTGCCCTCGGTCACCACCATGTCGCCGCTGACGATCGGGGCATCGATCAGCACGGTCTCGGTGTTGCGCTGGATGATGCGCACCGCAACCCGCTTGGCCTTGCCGTCCACGATGGTCCAGATATAGGCGCCGTCCGAACCCCATTGTATCGCCAGCGGACTGACCGCAGGATAGCTGTCGCCGGGGAACTTCATGGTGATCTGGAAGGACATGCCGGCACGCAGCGAATCGGCCGGATTGGCGATCTTTGCCTTGACCAGAAGGGTACGGCTGGCTTCATCGATGTGGTTGTCGATGGCGGAGACCGTGCCGGTATAGGCTTTGTTTGGGTTGGCGATTGGCGTCGCCGACAATTGCGCGCCGACTTTGACGACGGCGGCGAAGCGCTCCGGTACCCAGAATTCGACCAGTATGCTGGAGCGGTCGTCAAGGGTGGCGACCGCCGACTGGCTGGTCACATAGTTGCCGGCTGATATCGGCAGGATGCCGACGACGCCGGCGATCGGCGCGACGATCGAGCGGCGCTGCAAGGCCAGTTCCGCATCGCGAAGCGCCAGCTTTGCATTGGCCAGCACCACCTCGGCATCGGCAACAGAAACCGCCGTCGCAGCGTTGGAAGCCCGCAGCGATTTGACCCGGTCGAGCTTGGCCTGCGCGTCCTGCAAGGCAACCTTTGCGCGGTCCTGTGCGATCACCTCGGTGTCGGAATCGAGGGTGGCAATGATCTGTCCTTTTTCGACATGGGCGCCGGACTCGACCAGAAATTCGACCAGGCGGCCTGAACTGTAGGGATTGACCGTCACCGAGGCGTAGGCTCGGCCGGTGCCGATTGCCCGCAGGCGATCATTGATGACGGCCGTGGCCGCCGGCAATGCGACGATAGTCGCCAGTTGGCCGGCGTCGCTGCGGCGGCCCGCTTGCCCGGCGTTGTCGACGGCGCTCGTCGCTGTCGGAGGCGTCGCGGCATCAGCCCATTCGATGCCCCAGCGCGCCAGCACATCCGGCGCGCCTGGAAAAAAGCGAACCCAGGCGGCCGCGGCCGCGACGAGGATCACAAATGCAAAAACAATCTGTTTCCAGGCGGCCATCGGCACTCCGGTTTGGCAAGATACCGTCTACCCCTTCCCAAGGTGAAGTAGATGCGACGGCACCATCCGACACAGGGGATGGCCCGTCGATATCAAAGCTTTATGGCAATTCTCCCGCTCGCTTGCACATTAAATCGGTGTAACGTTGGTAAGGGCCTACGCTTGAGTCAAACTGGCTCAGCCGGCTGAGCCAATGGGGTAGTGGTCAGTTTGAAACAATCGTTGCGGTGGAAGAAGCGCATGGTAGGCAGGATCGACTTCAGATGTGACTCGCTTTGCTGTCAATCCTCTTCAAATCGAGCCGCGGAATGAGAAAGTCCAAAAATGCTTTAACTTTGGGGGGCTGAACGCCGCCTCCAGGCCGGATCGCATAGAGGGTTGGTTCGGGTCCTGCCCACTCGGGTAGGACACGAACCAGTCTCCCAGCGGCAACGTCCGATTTGACGCGCACATGGTTGGTCATGAACAGACCAACTCCCTCCAGCAGGAACCCGTGAAGAGCCTCTGGATCGCTGGCGACGGCCATTGCTCGTACTTTGAACTGGGACCGCTCGCCGCCGCTCGATAGGGGCCATTCTACTGCCGGACGATTGAAATAGAACTCTGTCAACAGACAGGCATGTTCCGTCAGCTCCGATGGATGCTGTGGCGTCCCCGCACGTTCCAGGTAGGTCGGGGCCCCATAGATGCCCATCGGCAATGCGCCGAGCCGCCGAGTCGTGAGCGTGGAATCGGGCAGGGTGCCTTCCTGGAGCCGGAAAGCGATGTCTATGTCCTTGGCGACAAGGTCGACGACCTCGTGCCCAAGAAGCAATTGCGGGAACACCTCTGGATAGAAGCGGCGAAACTCTGTGAGCAGCGGAGCGAGGACGCGAGTTGCCAGCCAGTACGAGGCGGCAATCCGAAGCCATCCGCGCGGATGTTGCTGCAACTCCGCCACTGCGTTCTCCGCATCCTCCAGATTCTTCACCACTCGTTCGCAGTGCTGGAAATATACCGCTCCCGCTTCAGTCAGCTTCAGGCTGCGGGTTGTCCGATTCAGCAGTTGTGTCCGCAGTCTGGATTCCAGCTCCTGCACCTTCCGGCTGACCCGTGTCTTCGGCACCTTGAGCACGTGCGCTGCCGCTGTGAAGCTCCCTTCCTGCACCACCTTTACGAAAGCGACCGTATCGCTGAAGTCGCGCAGCATATGAGTCCTCCAGCAAGTTCGGATTGTCTCTCATTTTGAGACATTGATGTCCGAATCCGCTCGGTAATCAAGTCAGGTCCGTCAAGGTAGATCATGATTGTCCTATCAACAGCAAAAACCAACTGGAGAACTGCCATGATCAAATCCCTAGCGATCGCCGTCGGTGCGCTGACGCTTTCGGTAACTGCTGCCGACGCAAAAAGCGCGCCGCTCCGCAACGTCGTTCTCGTCCACGGCGCCTTTGCCGACGGAGCTGGATGGCGGGGCGTTTACGACCAATTGACAAGTCGTGGCTATAAAGTCTCGATCGTCCAGAACCCGCTCACGTCGTTCGAAGACGATGTCGCCGCAACGCGCCGCGTGCTCGCCCGGCAGGATGGGCCAGCCATTCTCGTCGGCCATTCTTATGGTGGCACGGTAATTACAGAAGCCGGCGATGCTGCCAATGTTGCGGGCCTCGTCTATGTCGCAGCCTTTGCGCCAGAGGTCGGTCAATCCACGCTGGACCAATATGCCGAGGTTCCTCCGCCGCCGAACTTTCAGCCTGATGTGCAGCCCGATGGCTTCGCGTTCCTGAAGACTGAGACGTTTAAGGCCGGCTTTGCTGGGGACACCAACAATGCCGACGCCGCATTCCTGCGCGACTCCCAGGTGCCGATCGCTATGAAGGCGCTTGAGGCCAAGGTGACGACGGCGGCGTGGAAGACCAAGCCAAGCTGGTACGTTGTCGCGACTGAGGACGGCGCTATCGCGCCCGAACTGCTTCGGAGCACCGCCGATCGTATTGGGGCGGTCACCACGGAGGTCAAAGGCAGCCATGTGGTGTTCCTTACCCAGCCACAGGCTGTAGCCGACGTCATCGAACAGGCTGCCAAGGGTGTGGTGCTGGGCGATACCGCGGTGGCACCGAACTGACATCGCCCAATCGTAGCTCTGAGCCACGCCAAGAGCGCAAGCGGGAAACGTGCAAGATACTGGAGCAGCCGGGAGCGTCATCGACGTCCCCGGCATTATGACAGGAAGGTTTTTACTGCTCGGTCGAGCCGTCGCTTTGAGACGCGACAGCGCTAATGCGGGCCGCTGAACTCAGTTTGACCACGCAGCCGGGCAGATCGCTTACGTCGCGTGTGCGCCGCCGGGTACGACCACGCCGGACATCGCGATTCCGGCGGTTGCCGGATCTTCCTTCAGCGCCGCATCCGCGAGCGAGACCACGCCCACCAGGCGCTTGTCGCGATTGAGGACAGGCAACCGCCTGACCTGGATGTCACCCATATTCTGGGCGACGTGCTCGATATCTTCGTCCTCGAAGCAGTATTTGACATCCTTGGTCATCACGTCGCGGACCGTGGCATTACCGTCCTTGCCTTCGGCGACCGCACGCACGACGATGTCACGGTCGGTGATCGTTCCGACGAGTCGGTCGTTTTCTCCGACGGGCAGGAATCCGACATCGTCAACCGCCATGCGTTTCGCGATTTTCTGCAACGACTCGCCAGGACTGGCGAGATGGACGTTGGGGGTCATTATCTCAGCGACTTTCATGGTGAATCTCCCTGTTCGCGCCCAGAACGGCATCAACGCCGGCAGTCGTCGAGCGAGATTGGTCTGGAAGACGTATTGAGGGCCTCAGGCCTGTCGCGCTGCGACGCTCGCTCGGCGGCCTCGTTCTTCGCTGATGCAACTAACAGCCGGGCCGAATGGTTCCAGCCGTGGCCGCGCCGCCATAGATATCAGTCGGAACCATCGGGCTCCGGTCCCGTTTGCCGTAAATACCGCCTTGCAGACCGGACATGGGCTGCGTGACCCTTGAAGCTTCCCGTTTTGTTCCCATATAGGGTGAAAGGACGGGAGACGGTTCCTCCGCCGGGTCCCGCGCGGAGACATAGGTAACAAATCGCACCTAAGACATGGTGTAGTGCGCCCCTGAACTGAGACGCCAAAAGCGTAACAGTTCTCCGCAAAAAAGATTGAAATCGTTGTTGACACTTTGGATGGGCGCCGACTATATACGCCTCACCAACGAGGGCGGCGCGCCGCTGGCGACGA
>NZ_JBVVQJ010000028.1:0-87824 GCF_055811475.1 Mesorhizobium sp. WSM4829
CGATCGATCATCCGAATCATCTCCCTCTCTTCCTTGCCCACGGAATCACCAATCCGATTCTGTGCAAAGCCCTCACAAGGGGAGAAGGGAAGTCAGAACTCAGCCCTCCGCCGGAACGGCCTTCGGCTTTCCTTCGCCGTCCAGCGCCACCATGACGAAGTCGGCGTGGGTGACCTTCTCCATCAGGTCGGAGAGGTAGCGCTGCGCCCATGCCTCGACCTTGAGCGTCATCGAGGTGCGGCCGACGCGCTCGACATGCGTATAGATGCACAGCGTGTCGCCGATCTTCATCGCCTTGGCGAACGACATTTCCTTCACCGCCGCCGTCACCACGCGGCCCTTGGCACGCTCGGCGGCGCGGATGCCGCAGGCCAGATCCATCTGCGCCATCACCCAGCCGCCAAAAATGTCGCCCGCCGCATTGGCGTCCGAAGGCATGGCCAAGGTCCTGAGCGTCAGATCGCCAATCGGCCGCCCGTCCGCGTAATGCACCATGCGCCAAATCCCCTCGATATCGATCTTCTCCCGTATCGGGATGGCACCGATGCGTCAACGCGCTGCCAGGTGCTAGACTGCGCACAGCGAGTTGAGAAAGGCAGCTGACATGAAACTTACCTCTCGCCCTCTGACGTCAGATCTATGGCCCGCGCTCGAGGAGCTGTTCGGTGAGAGCGCCGTCTGCAGTCGCTGTTGGTGTATGTACGGGCGGATCGGCAGTTCTTATCGAAAGCGACCAGGCGAGGAAAACAAGGCTGCGTTCCGACAAGCCGTCGAGCATGGTCCGCCTCCAGGCGTACTCGCTTTCGACGGCGCTACTGCTGTCGGCTGGTGTCAGGTGACGCCCAGAGATGCCGTGCCCTGGCTCGATCGGCTGTGGCAGCTCAAGCGAGTGGATGATGCGCCGGTCTGGTCCTTGTCCTGCCTCTACGTGCGAAAAAAATACCGCCGGCAAGGCATCACATCCCACCTGATCGCAGCGGCGCTGCAAGCTGCAAGGCGCGCCAACGCCCCTGCACTCGAGGCCTATCCTTTTGATGCCGACGTATCGCCGAGCGCTTCCGGCAGTGGATACGCCTCCACCTTCGCTCGCGCCGGGTTCAGGGTCGTCGCTCGCAGGGTGCCAGCCCGCCCGATCATGCGTTATGATTTCACGCAAAATGCTGATGATGGCGTGTAATGCTGGACCGCTTGGCCACGCGGCAAATGCCGCTTCGGGCAGGACACCAACTGCAAATGAATTGCCGGTCGCTTTTTTCACAGGCGATGCCGGAAGCTCCGGTAATCGCGGCGGCTTGCGGCGTCTAGGTTGAGCGAGAATTCGGAGCCGGCCGCAGCCATCATGCAGACCTATGATTTCATCATTGTTGGCTCCGGCTCGGCCGGCTCGGTTGTGGCCGAAAGACTGTCGGCTTCCGGCCGCTTCTCGGTTCTGGTGCTCGAGGCCGGCGGCAGCGACCGGCGTTTCTACGTCCAGATGCCGCTCGGCTACGGCAAGACCTTCTTCGACCCTGCGGTCAACTGGAACTACAAGACCGAGCCGGACCCCGGCCTCGCCGGCAATATCGACCACTGGCCGCGCGGCAAGCTGCTCGGCGGCTCGAGCTCGATCAACGCCATGGTCTGGATCCGCGGCGCGCGCGAAGATTTCGACGCTTGGGCAGCGGCCGGCAATCCCGGCTGGGGCTTCGACGACCTGCTGCCCGTCTTCAAGGCGCTGGAGGACAATCAGGCCGGCGCCGATCAATGGCGCGGCGTTGGCGGTCCGCTGCATATCACCGACTGCTCGACCGCAGTCCATCCGCTGACCAAGCGCTATCTGGCGGCCGCCAATCAGGCCGGCCTGCCGTTCAATCCGGATTTCAACGGCGCCTCCCAGGAGGGCGCCGGCATCTATCAGATCACCACCAAGAACGGCCGCCGCATGTCGGCCGCCCGCGCCTTCCTGCGCCCGGCGATGAAGCGAAAAAATGTCCGCGTCGAGATGAACGCGCTGGCGACCAGGATCCTGTTCGAGGGCAAGCGCGCCGTTGGCATCGAGTACCTGCAGAACGGTGAGACGAAAACCGCCCGCGCCGGCCGCGAGATCATCCTGTCGGGCGGCTCGATCAACTCGCCGCAATTGCTGCAGCTCTCCGGGGTCGGCCCGTCAGCCCAGCTCGGCACGCTCGGCATTGCCGTCGTCCACGCCAATGAGAATGTCGGGGCAAACCTGCAGGACCATGTCGGCATCAACTACACCTTCAGGGGCAGGCTGCCGACGCTCAACCAGATCCTGCGACCGTGGTGGGGCAAGCTCATGGTCGGCATGCAATACATGCTGATGCGCTCCGGCCCGCTGTCGCTGTCGATGAACAATGCCGGCGGCTTCTTCCGCACCGACCCGGCCGCGGCACGGCCCAACATGCAGCTCTATTTCCAGGCATTCTCGACCGTCATTCCGAAGAGCGGCGAGCGCCCGATCCTGACGCCCGATCCGTGGCCGGGCTTTTCCATCGGCCTGTCCAACTGCCGCCCGTCGAGCCGCGGCGAGATCATGATCCGCTCCGCCAATCCGCGTGATTATCCGAAGATCGTCGCCAACGCCTTTTCGACCGAGGCTGATGTCGCCGAGATGCTGGCGGCAGTGAAGTTCATCCGGAAGATCGCCGCCATGCCGGCAATGGCCGAGATCATCGAGGAAGAGGTGTTGCCGGGCCCGTCGATCACCTCCGACGCGGATATCATCCAGGATTTCAGAAAGCGCTCGGGCACCGTTTACCACCCGGTCTCGACCTGCCGCATGGGATCGGACGCTACCGCCGCCGTCGTCGACCCGCGCCTGCGGGTTCACGGCCTCGCCGGCTTGCGGGTCATCGACGCCTCGATCTTTCCCGATAACATCACCGGCAACACCAATGCCGCCGCGATCATGACCGGATGGAAGGGCGCCGAACTGGTTCTGGAGGATCAAAAATGAAAATCACCGACGTCAAGACATGGGTTGTCGGCAATCCGCCGCCCGGCATCGGCGGCAAGTATTTCATCTTCGTCAAGCTCACCACCGACGGCGGCGTCGTCGGCTATGGCGAGGCCTACAACGCCACCTTCTCGGCCCATATCACCGCAAGAATGATCGAGGACATGGCCGAGCGCTATCTGATCGGCCGCGATCCGCACGACATCGAGAACTTCTTCCGCCGCGCCTATTCGTCGGGCTTCACCCAGCGCCCGGACGTGTCCGGCATGGGCTGTTTTTCGGCGCTCGAAATCGCCTGCTGGGATATTATCGGCAAGGAGGCCGGCAAGCCGGTCTACAAGCTGCTCGGCGGCCAGGTGAACGAAACGCTGCGTTCCTATACCTATCTCTATCCGCACAGCGGCAGCGTCCATTCGGAAGATGCGCGCGGCAAGAACGTCTACAATGACCCCGGCCTGGCGGCCGAATGCGCGCTTGAATATGTCGAGCAGGGTTTTAATGCCGTCAAGCTCGATCCGGCCGGCCCCTACACCGCCTTTGACGGTCACCAGCCGCGTCTCGTCGACATTGATCTCTCCGCCCGCATGATCAAGGCTATCCGCGAGGCGGTCGGCACAAGGGCCGACATCCTGTTCGGCACGCATGGCCAGTTCACCGCATCGGGCGCGCTGCGCATGGCCCGCGCCATCGAACCCTACGACCCGCTGTGGTTCGAGGAGCCGGTGCCGCCCGACATGCCCGAAGTGATGGCGCAGGTGGCGCGCGGCACGTCGATCCCGATCGCCACCGGCGAACGGCTCACGACCAAGTTCGAGTTTGCCCGCGTCATCGAGAACCGCGCCGCGACCATTCTGCAGCCCGACCTCGGCCGCTCCGGCGGCATTCTCGAAACCAAGAAGATCGCCGCCATGGCCGAGGCCTATCACATCCAGGTCGCCCCGCACTGCTATTGCGGGCCGATCGTCGGCGCGGCCAACATCCAGCTTGCCGTGACCTTGCCCAATTTCCTCATCCTGGAATCGCTGAAGCAGTGGGACGGTTTTCACGAAAAACTGCTGAAGAAGAAGATCGAGTGGCAGGACGGCAACGTCATTCCGTCGAAGGAGCCGGGCCTTGGCGTCGAGCTCGACGAAGCCGTCTGCGAAGCGCATCCCTGGACCGGCACGGAGCTGCATTTGCAGATGATGCAGACGCCGTTGACGCCGTGAGCGCGCGCAAGAGATGCGACCGGGTTTCCCGGCCAGGATCAAGCTCTGGCGTCAGGTAATTGTCGCGCGATTCCAGCATGTTGGCCTGGTCGCCTAAATCACGATCGAAGCGACCGGAACCAAGGTATCAACAGCTTGATTCAATACCTCAGCGTCAGCGCGCCGGGCAGGATCTCGAAGGTCGCCGGTATGCGCCCCGGCGACTCGCCGTCTATGTCGACCAGCGCGCCGTTCTTTTGCACATCGCCGAGCGGTTCGACAACGACTTTCCTGCCGCGCAAAATGGTGATTGCCGGATGGTTGCGATGCCGGCCGCCATAGAGCAGACGGATATCCCAGATCAGTTTCAGCTTGCCAGCCGCGCGCAGGATGACGATGTCGAACTGACCGTCGTCCAGTTCGGCATCCGGCGCGATCATCATGCCGGCGCCGAAGAATTTTCCGTTGGCCACCGCCACCAGCGCGACGCGCGCCTCGACCGGGACGCCATCGTCGATGGTGATCAAGACGTCCTGGAATCGGTAGCGCATGAATTCCCACACGGTGCGCCAATAGAACAGCGCCTTGGCCAACACATTGCCCTTGCGCTTGTCGGCGTTGACCGCGCGGTCGGTGGCGCCCGACAGGCCGAGGCTGGCGATGTTGATGAAATGGCGGCTGGCCAGGGCGCCATGGTCGTCGACATAGGAGATGCGGCCGGCATCGACCCGGCGGGCCTTGGCCTCGGCGATGCGCTTCAGCGTCAGGTCGACCTCACCAGACAGGCCGAGCCCGCGGGCGAAATCGATGCCGGCGCCGCAAGGCAGCAGGCCGAGCTCGGCCGTCCGGCGGCTTTCCGCAAACGCCTGCAGCAGCCCATCGGCAACTTCGCTGGCGGTGCCGTCGCCGCCCGCCGCGATCACCAGGTCGCAGCCGCTGGCGGCAAGGACCAACGCCAGCCTTTCGGCGTCGCCGGTCGCCTGCGTCTCGCGCAGCTCGAAATCGCCGAAATGTTTCCTGAGCGAAGCGC
Organism: Mesorhizobium sp. WSM4829; assembly: GCF_055811475.1. NCBI lineage: Bacteria > Pseudomonadati > Pseudomonadota > Alphaproteobacteria > Hyphomicrobiales > Phyllobacteriaceae > Mesorhizobium > Mesorhizobium sp. WSM4829. Next base: position 5,174 of record NZ_JBVVQJ010000028.1, read on the forward strand.
TGACCTCGGGCCAATGCCGCTTGAGCCAGCCGCCGCCGGCAATCGGATTGAGAACCACCCCGACCTTCAAGAATGTCCTCCCAAGGACAGCAACGACACTGCCGTCCTAAAATCCTTCGCCGGCATTGAAGCCCGCGCCGCAGTGTCGGGCAAGGGCAGAATCCTGCAGCTCGCCGCAGGATGGGCGTGCCCGCCCCGCATCTCGGCAAAATAAACGCGCCGATGCGGGCCCTGGTCCCCGATAATCCCGCTATCCACAGGCTCGCAACCGTTTCCCCGAACGCTTATCTCCCGTACATTAAACCCATCTCAGGCGGCTACCGATTGCCAAGTCGAAAGGCAAAGCGAAACGGCGGATTTCCTGAGGCCCGTACGGCCCCGAACGCAGGCTTGCCTGTTTTGAGGACCGAGACTACGGGGCCGCGGAAAGCGTGCGAACGCCTACGGCGGACCGATGCTGCCATGAAGGACGGCAAAAACCTTCGATGGCGCGCTGGACGAAGCTTGCAAGGGTGGAGACTGGCGAGGTCCCGAACGGACGCTGCCCTCGGGCGGTGACTGGCAGGACCGTCAACATCAAGGCCGGCATGGCGCGACGTCTTTACGGAAGTTGCTGCCGCGACCGTGTCCTGATCTGACAGGGAGGCGCTGGGAGAAATCCCGGCGCCGACTGTTTTTTGGGCTTCTCTCGCGATTTGACCGCCTGTCTCACGCGGTTCGACCGGAGCGAAGCTTCCTGGTGTTGATTCAGAAGCTGGCAGCAGACCTCTAGTGCGGGCTAACCCGCCGCCGCGTCATTTGCGCCGATCTTGCGCACCAGCGCCGCCGTCGCCAGCATCGCCCCCATGTCTGATATCATAGGCGCGACATGCTTGGCGTAGTCGAGCGGCACCGAGATATCGGGCAGGTCGAAAAAATTCCTCGTCTGCGGCAGGAGTAAAAATCCGTCGCTGCCATTGAGCGCGACCCGCGCCGGATCATCAGGCCATGTCTCCTTGAGCCATGTCAGTGCCTGCGCCAGCCGGCCGCTCACCAGCGGCTGCGCCGCTTCGATGTTGTCGCTGCGGAAGTCGTAGGCGGCATCGAGCTCGGGCACCCCGCATGACAATTCCTGCATCCTGCTGGCGAACATGCCGCGGAAGAACCCGACGGCCAATTCAGTCCGGCGCGCCGCCACCAATATGCCGGGGAACGGCACCATGGTCCCGAAGGCAACGATGATCCCGTTGAATGCTATCGTGCCGCCCGTGCCTTGCCGGAGATCGGCTTCGTAAAGCTCGAACGGAAATCCCTCGTAGCGGCCGGAGACGATGTCGTCGAAGCGTTTGGTGTTGAACGTGCCGATCGTCTCGCGCGGCAGCCGGTCGAACGAGTTCGGTGTCACCTCATGCTCGTAGCGCAGGTCCCTGATGAAGCCGAAGATGATCGGCAGCAGCGTCTTGCGGTGCTGCAACCTGCTCGCCGGCTTGTTCGCCTGGAAATAGAGCAGGATCGCCGCCACCAACCCGACGACATAGAGCAACACATGCGGCGTCGAGAGCCATTGCTCGTAGGGATCGGCGATCCTGTTGAAAAGCCAGGCGACAAGCGCCACGAACACCAGCACCAGTCCGATGAACAGCGGCACCCGCCAGCGGACTTGCCGGTAGGCCGAAGCCCTTTCGGCCTCGTAGGCCGCCAGTTTGCTCTTGATGCCGGCGATGTCAGCTTCATCAGGCATGAAATCCGCTGCTTCCATCGCCATCCCACCGTCGAAAACCTGTGCGCTGCATGATAGCCGCTTTTAGGGGAAAGTCGCGTGCCGGGTGGGCGGTGATCCCTTCTCCCCTTGTGTTCCAGGGAACGCCAACGCCTCATTTCTTCCAGCACTCCTCATCCGTCTTGGCGCTGCGCGCCAATCCACCTTCTCCCACAAGGGGAGAAGGCAAGATCGCTTTCCACCGATTTTCGACTTTGCTGCGCATTCGGTCCTCCAGCTCCTCGACCGGAACCAGCCGCTCATGGTTGCCGGCGCGCAGCCGCATGAACGGATGCAGCCGGTAGGCGGCAATGGCGCCACGCGTGCCGGCGTCGGCGCTGATATCGACGGACAGGATGCTACCGATGCGGCCGGGCCATGGCTGGCGCGCAAAGGCGGTGCCGAGGAAATCGCCGAGCCCATAGGCGACGAGCGCCTTGCCGATCCGCTCCACCGGCTGCACGACATGGGCATGATGGCCAGCGATCAGCCCGACGCCCCGCGCGGCCAAACGCCGGGCCAGCACGCGCGTTTCAGCCTGCGGAAAATGCCGGAACTCCCAATCCCAATGTGGCACGGCGCAGGTAAGGTCGACGGCGTCGCGGCGCGGCCATCGTGCCGGCTCGCCTTGCATCGACACTCGGCCGGCGAACGCCGCCGCGCCGGCGTTGCGCCACAGTGTGAAGGCGGCGAAGCCTATTGTCAGCGGCCCGACTGCGACGCGTTCGACCGGACCGGCGGCCGCGGTACCGATGCTGCGGATGCCAAGCCGTTCCAGCGCTGCCACGGTCTCGTCAAAACCCTCGACGCCCTGGTCGAGCACATGGTTGTTGGCGAGCGACAGCACCAGTTTCTCACGCGAGATGCCTACTGACGCCAACGCCTCGGCAAGGAACCGCTCGGTCATGGCATGACGGGTGCCAAGCTTCGTGCCCATCGCCGCGCTCGGTCGCTCCACCACCGGGCTTTCGCAATTGCCGATCACCAGATCGGCGGAGGCGAGCAGCGTGGCGATCGCCGGGTCGCATTGCGGCGCGCTGCGATTGGCCACCGCCGAGATATCGCCGACAAAGGCGAGCCGCACCGTCCGCGCCGGTGGCGGCTCGATCATGATTCCTGCCGCTGGCGCAAAGCCTTGGCGATCGCCGCTGAGCGAAGGCTTCAAGAAGCGTGGCAGCCAGGACAATTTGTAGGAAAGCGGATAATTCGACACGCGCAGCCTGCACCGGGATGAATGGCCACGGTAGACGATGCGCCCGATATAGCGAAGCGCCTCCGTTCGCAATCGTGCGGCCAGAAGCCCGCAGTAGGCGCAACACACAAGATGCGTATATGGTTGCCGCCGAACGGCATACCGGAGGACCAAGATGACGCGATTTTCGAGCCTGCTGGCATCCGCCCTTCTTCTGCTGCTGCCGGTTGCTTCCACCGGTGCCGCGGCCGCCGAACCGGCCGCCCTGTTCGAGGCAAAAACCGTAGCCGACCGCGACAGCACGCTTGCTGCGCTGGAAGCCGCCGCGCCCACTGATCCTGCGTCGGCCTACGCCGCCGGTGCCGGTCAGTTCTTCACCGCGCTGGAGATCCTGGCCGGCGGCCTGCACCGCCACGGTTTCGAAAGCCCGCAATCCTTCATGCTGCCGCTGATGCGGCTGCCGGTGCCGAACAATCCCAATCCCGCGCCACTGACCTACGACGGCTTCCGCGCCATCCTGGTCGCCTTCCGCGATCGGCTGGAAAAGTCCGCCGCCACGCTTGGATCCGTGCCTGCCGATGCCGACATCGGCATCGAGGTCGACCTCACCCGTCTCGGCATCGACCTCAACGAGGACGGCCAGATCGCGCCGGACGAAAGTGCCGCCGCGATCATGGCGTCCCTGTCACGCGGCGGCGGTGCGCCAGACCCGGCCGCACCCGCCCTCACCTTCCGCTTCGACCGCGCCGATGGCTACTGGCTGCAGGGCTATGCCGAATTCCTGATGGCGCAGGCGGATTTCTGGCTGGCGCATGACTTCAGCAACGCCTTCGACGGCTCGTTCCACATGCTGTTTCCGCGCGCAAAACTGCCGCTGCAGGACACGCTCGTGCCGCCGGACGGCGGCATGAGCGGCGGCATGTTGTCGGCCGAGTGGCGCATCGCCGACTTCATCTCGCTGGTTCATCTGGTCAATTGGCCGGTGGTCGAGCCGGAGCGCCGCCAGGCGGCGCGCCGCCACCTCATGGAAATGATCCGGCTGTCCCGCGAAGACTGGAAGGCGATCCGCGCCGAGACCGACAACGACCGTGAATGGCTGCCCGGCCCGCAACAGAAAGGCGCCAGCCCGCTCACCGGCCTGGAAGTCGGCGAGGAGCAGGTCCAGGCCTGGCACGCCGCGCTTGACATGGCCGAGGACCTGCTCGAAGGCCGCACCTTGCTGCCGCATTTCCGCTTCGCCGACAAAGGCATCAACATGAAGCGCTTCTTCGACGAGCCAAAGCCCTTCGACCTGGTGCTGTCGATCACCGGCCCGGCCATCGCGCCCTATCTCGACAGCGGAAAGATCCTCACCAGCGAAGAGTTCGACCAGATCCGGCGCCAGTTCGGCGGCGCCGGGTTTTTGACCTTTGCGCTGTGGTTCAACTGAGGGCGCGTTCGACATCGCTCCTGACACCCTTGTGTCAGCAGCCTGGTTTCCTCTCGCGCCCCTGGCCACTCCGCTCTTTCCATTTTGGCCGATACCTCCCATATTCGGGGCATGGCCAAACTTCCTGACAAAAAGACGCCGCCGCCGGCGCGTGACGATCGTGCTTCGCCGCCCAAGCGGCGCAGCCCGTTGACCGATTTCCTCGATGCGTCGGAGCCATTGCACAAGGGTGGCTTTGCCGAGGCGCCGCAGACCGAATTCTCAGGCACGCCGCTGACCGGCTCGATCGCCGATTGGGCCGAGCAGATCGAGCAGGAAGCCGAAAAGGAAGGGCGCCAAGTCTCCCCCCTTGAGGGGGAGATGTCGCCGAAGGCGACAGAGGGGGTCGGCAAAGGAGGCGCTCAACATGAGGGCACGTCGAGCCCGGCCGCACCGACCCCACCCGGCGGTTCCGCCGCCACCCTCCCCTCAAGGGGGAGGGAAGTCGCCAAGGCGAAAAAGATCCCCGAACGCTCCTCCTCTCCGGGCCGCACGGCGCGCGGCACCTCCATGGGCGGCGCGGCTTCAGCGCGGGAGCGAACCGCGGCCGGCCTCAATCCGGTTGCCGGCCTCGATGTTTCGCTGGAGGAAGCCGAGACCATGGCCTCCGGCGGCGTCACCGCCACCGTGGCGGCGCTGTCGGCGCTGATCGAGTCCGGCAACCCGCTGCACAAGGACGGCGTGCTGTGGACGCCGCATCGCCCAGCCCGGCCCGAAAAATCCGAAGGCGGCATTGCCATCAAGATGGTGTCGGATTTCGAGCCGGCCGGCGACCAGCCGACGGCGATCAAGGACCTTGTCGAGGGCGTCAACGACAACGACCGCACCCAAGTGCTGCTCGGCGTCACCGGCTCGGGAAAAACCTTCACCATGGCCAAGGTGATCGAGGAGACGCAGCGCCCTGCCTTGATCCTCGCCCCCAACAAGACGCTGGCCGCGCAGCTTTATTCCGAATTCAAGAAATTCTTCCCGGAGAATGCCGTCGAGTATTTCGTCTCCTATTACGACTACTACCAGCCGGAAGCCTATGTGCCGCGGACGGATACCTTCATCGAAAAGGAATCGTCGATCAACGAGCAGATCGATCGCATGCGCCATTCGGCGACGCGCTCGCTGCTGGAGCGCGACGACGTCATCATCGTCGCCTCGGTGTCCTGCATCTACGGTATCGGCTCGGTCGAGACCTACACGGCGATGACCTTCCAGATGCAGATCGGCGACCGGCTCGACCAGCGCGCGCTACTCGCCGATCTCGTCGCGCAGCAATACAAGCGGCAGGATATCAATTTCGTCCGCGGCTCGTTCCGCGTGCGCGGCGACACGATCGAGATTTTTCCGGCCCACTTGGAAGACCGCGCCTGGCGTATTTCGCTGTTCGGCGACGAGATCGAGGCGATCACCGAGTTCGATCCGCTGACCGGCCAGAAGACCGGCGAATTGAAGAGCGTCAAGATCTACGCCAATTCGCACTATGTGACGCCGCGCCCGACCTTGAATCAGGCTATCAAGTCGATCAAGGAAGAGCTCAAGCAGCGGCTGGTCGAACTCGAGCGCGCCGGACGCCTGCTCGAGGCGCAGCGGCTGGAGCAGCGCAGCCGCTTCGACCTCGAGATGCTGGAAGCCACCGGCTCCTGCGCTGGCATCGAGAACTATTCGCGCTATCTCACCGGCCGCCAGCCGGGCGATCCGCCGCCGACCCTGTTCGAGTACATCCCCGACAATGCGCTGGTCTTCATCGACGAAAGCCACGTCACCATCCCACAGATCGGCGGCATGTATCGCGGCGACTTTCGCCGCAAGGCGACGCTGGCCGAGTACGGTTTCCGCCTGCCGTCCTGCATGGACAACCGGCCGCTGCGTTTCGAGGAATGGGACGCGATGCGCCCGCTTTCGGTCGCGGTTTCGGCGACGCCCGGCGCCTGGGAGATGGAGCAGTCCGGCGGCGTCTTTGCCGAGCAGGTCATCCGCCCGACCGGCCTGATCGATCCGCCGGTCGAGGTGCGCCCGGCCAAGACCCAGGTCGACGACGTCGTCGGCGAAATCCGCGAAACGACGAAGGCCGGCTACCGCACGCTGGTCACCGTGCTGACCAAGCGCATGGCCGAGGACCTGACCGAATATCTGCACGAGCAGGGCATTCGCGTCCGCTACATGCACTCCGACATCGACACGCTGGAGCGCATCGAGATCCTGCGCGATCTGCGCCTTGGCGCCTTCGACGTGCTGGTCGGCATCAACCTTTTGCGCGAAGGCCTCGACATCCCCGAATGCGGCTTCGTCGCTATTCTCGATGCCGACAAGGAGGGTTTTTTGCGCTCCGAAACCTCACTGATCCAGACCATCGGCCGTGCCGCCCGAAACGTCGACGGCAAGGTCATTCTCTACGCCGACCAGATCACCGGCTCGATGGAGCGGGCGATGGCCGAGACCAACCGCCGTCGCGAAAAGCAGATGGAGTGGAACGCGGCCAACGGCATCACCCCGGAATCGGTCAAGTCGCGCATCTCCGACATCCTGGACTCGGTCTACGAAAAGGACCACGTCCGCGCCGACATCTCGCAGTTCACCGACAGCGCCGGCGCGATGATGGGCAACAATCTGAAAGCCCATCTCGACGCGATGGACAAGCAGATGCGCGACGCCGCCGCCAATCTCGACTTCGAGAAGGCGGCCCGCATCCGCGACGAGATCAAGCGGCTGCGCGAGATGGAACTGTCCATCTCCGACGATCCGCTGGCCAAATATGCCGATATGGAAAGCCCGGTTTCGGGCCGCGAAAAGGGCAAGCACAACGAGGGCCGCGCCATCCACCGCACGGTGGACGATGACGGCAAGGGTCTGTTCCGCAAGCCCGCACTCGACGAGATGGGCGCCGACGGCGCCGTGCCAGTCAAGAAGCCGCTCTTCGCAAAACCCTCGCTCGACGCCATGGGTCCGGGCACCGACATGCCGACTCCCGCCGGGGCGCTGTCGCGCTCGCTGTTCAAGAAACAGTCGGCCGAAGAGGCCCACGGCTCCGATTTCGGCATCCCTGGCGATTCAACCAAGCCGCTGTTCAAGAAGAACTCGCTCGACGAGATGACGGTGCGACGCACGGAAAAACCGGTCGAAGGCAAAGTGCCAGCCAAGCCACAGCCGATCTCCCCACCTGTGGGTGCGCAGGAACGCGACGGTTCGGCCAAGCCAGTTGTCCGCCAGCGCGCCGGCATCGGCTCCTACGAAGATCCAGCCGATGCCCGCCGTGAAAAGCGCCGGCCGGGTAAGACGGGCAGGCCGGGACGGTAGAGGCAGGCATTTGCTTCAAATTTGCGCTGCCGACCACGTTCCAGCGTTGATGATTGGCGAAGCCCAAGCGACATCCGATCTCCCCCCTTGCGGGGGAGATGTCCGGCAGGACAGAGGGGGGTGGGAAGGATCGCCAACGTCCGATTTCAACAGTTCCCAACCGGAATCAGCCTGGGCGGTGTTGACCGCAATTGTGTGACAAGCCGAGGGACAGCACCCCCCTCTGCCCTGCCGGGCATCTCCCCCGCAAAGGGGGAGATCGGCAGCTTCGCCGACAGTGCCTGCTCGGCGCCGTCGCTTGTCTGAAGGCCTATTGGCGGTGCCCCATTGCCATCGGCCCCTCCCTTGGTGTAGCCAGTTCTACAACTCGAACGTCTTGAAAGGAGGGCTGCGTGCATATCGACCACCACCGTCAGCGCGGCCCTGTCCCTGCCCTGCGAGCTTGCTTGCAGGGCTGACCAGAGACGGTCCGGGTTCTCCCGCTTCGATTTTCTTGGTCCTGCCCTTCGTGGTGCTGCAACGCCGAGCCTGATGGCCAGCCTGCGCACCGTCAAAGTGCATCGAACCGGACCTTTATTCCGGGCAGACCAGAGAAACCAACATGGCCCTGATCAGCCTCAAGTCCCTCGGCGTCACCATGAGTGCGCCGCTCTTTTCCAACCTTGACCTCAGCATCGGCACCGGCGACCGGCTCGGCATCGTCGCCGCCAACGGCCGCGGCAAGTCCACCTTGCTGAAGTGCCTGACCGGCGAGATGGAGCCGACATCCGGCGACATCACCCGCACGCGCGGCCTGCGCGTCGGCCATGTCGAGCAAGCCATTCCCGCAGCATTGGCCGAGCACGGCTTTCAGCAGGTGGTGGCCGACGCCTTGCCGGCCGAGCAGGCCGAAAGCGAGCAATGGCGCGTCGATGTCGTTCTCGATTCACTCGACGTGCCGCAGCCGATGCGCGAGCGGCCGATGCGGGCCTTGAGCGGCGGCTGGCAAAGACTGGCGCTGATCGCCCGCGTCTGGGTCACCGATCCCGATGTGCTGCTTCTCGACGAGCCGACCAACCACCTTGACCTTGCCAAGATCAGCCAGCTCGAAACCTGGCTGAACGCACTGCCGCGCGAGGTGCCGGTGGTGATCGCCAGCCACGATCGGGCTTTCCTCGACGCAACGACCAACCGGACGCTGTTCCTGCGCCCCGAGCAGTCGCCGGTATTTTCGTTGCCCTATTCGCGGGCGCGCGATGCGTTGAGCGAAGTCGACACCTCGACCGAGCGCAAGTTCCAGCGCGACATGAAGGTGGCGCAACAATTGCGCCGGCAGGCGGCCAAGCTCAACAACATCGGCATCAATTCGGGCAGCGACCTTTTGACGGTCAAGACCAAGCAGCTCAGCCAGCGCGCCCAGCGCCTCGAGGAGGTCGCAGCACCGGCGCACCGCGAAAAATCGGCGGGCGCGATAAAGCTCGCCAATCGCGGCACCCATGCCAAGGTGCTGATCACGCTCGACGACGTGGCGGTCGAAACGCCTGACGGCACGCTGCTGTTCAGGACCGGCAAGCGCCACATCTGCCAAGGCGACCGCATCGTGCTGCTCGGCCGCAACGGCGTCGGCAAGTCGCGGCTGATCAGCCTGATCAGAAATGCCGTCGTCGAGCCGGAGACGGCAACACAAGGCGTGAAGGTGACGCCGTCGACGGTGCTCGGCTACAGCGACCAGGCATTGTCGGGCATCAGCGGCGACGACACGCCGCTGGCGATGCTCTCGCGCAGATTCGATGTCGGCGAGCAGCGCGCCCGCTCGCTGCTCGCGGGCGCAGGCGTCCGCATCGACATGCAGGAGCGCAGGATCGGCGTGCTGTCGGGCGGACAGAAGGCGCGGCTGATGATGCTGGCGCTCAGGCTTGCCAATCCCAACTTCTACCTACTTGATGAGCCGACCAACCATCTCGACGTCGACGGCCAGGAGGCGCTGGAGGCAGAATTGCTCGGCCATCAGGCGAGCTGCGTGCTGGCATCGCACGACCGCTCCTTCATCAGGGCGATCGGCAACCGTTTCTGGCTGATCGAGAAGCGGCGCCTGGCCGAGATCGACAGCCCGGAAGACTTCTTCCGGAAGGTCGCCGAGACGGCAGGTTGAGTCTTTTGGCACAATGTCTGGCAGATGCGATCTGACTACGAAGGGCCGCTGAGCGGCCCTGCTGAATAGCCGTCATAGGTAGAGCAACAACGCTCGGATGGAGACACACAGTTTGACGTTCCGACCCGCCAGCCTTCAGTTCGCCAAAATTACGTATCATTTTATGATACGTAGCCTTGACTTCCGAAGCGTATCATGTGATGGTACGTTGCCCGGAGACGGCAGATGATCCGTTCGTTCAAGGACAAGACCAGCGAGGCGGTTTCGAAAGGCAAGGGCCCGAAAGGCTTCCCCTCTGATCTTGTTCGTTCGGCTCAGCGCAAGTTGTTCATGATCGACAACGCCGCCGAACCAGCGGACCTGAGGACGCCGCCTGGCAACAGGCTTGAACCGCTGAAAGGCAATCGTGCCGGTCAGCATTCAATCCGCATCAACGATCAGTTCCGCGTCTGCTTTCGGTGGGTGGACGGTCAAGCAGAGGATGTCGAAATCACCGACTATCACTAGGGCTCGATACCACGATGCACGACGCATAATCATCGCATTCCTTGGCAATTAACCGTTGTCAACCGCTCACTGCCAGGAGCCTATAATGTTGCACTTTGACACCCCGATCCATCCCGGAGAGATCCTTCGAGAGGAATTTCTTGTTCCGCTTCGTCTGAAGCCTTACACGCTGGCCAAAAAGCTGCATGTTCCGCGCACGCGCATCGAGCGCCTAGCCAGCGAGACGACACCGGTAACTCCCGACACCGCGCTGCGCCTTGCCAAGTTCTTCGGAACAACGCCGCAGTTTTGGATGAACATGCAGTCCAGTTACGATCTCGCGGTAGAGGGCGAAGCCAAGAAGGCCGAACTCGACGCAATCGAGCGGATGGAAGCTGCTTGAGATCATCGACGGTGGAGTGAATCCGGTCCTGCGGCAAAAAATTCCAGCGGTCTGTCGGATCGTCGCCGCGCGCCACGTCCTTGGGACGCCGACACGGTGATGCCGGCACCAATCGAGGAGAGAGCATCATGTCCATTCTGTCATCCGTAGGTCGCATCGCGACCCGTTACTCAGCGGCGCGCGCCCGCTACCGCAGCGAGCGTGCCATCCTTTCGTTGCCGATCGAACTGCGCAAAGACATCGGCTGGCCGGAAATCGTCATCGACGCACAGAACAGCCCGCGGATTGGCCTGGCTCCTTGACAAGGGGGCTCCTTGACAAGGGCGGCCGTCGCACGCTCGGCATCAAAAAAACAGCATCGGCCATGTAGGATCGCCGCTGCCTCATTCGTCCTGTGGTTCGCAACGCCCAACCAAAGAGGAGCAAGACATGAACGATCAGCCCCAGACCCAGCCTGCCGCGAAAGTCCTCGGCGGATTGACGCCCTACCTTCAACTGGACGGCGCCTTCAAGACTTCGGAATTCTATCAGAAGGCGTTCGGCGCCGAGCAGGTGTTCTTCTACCCGCCGGACGAGCAGGGCCGGACGATGCACATCCATCTCCACATCAACGGTTCGACCTTGATGATTTCCGACTTCTATCCCGAGCACGGAATGGCCCCGGTGAAGCCGCAGGGCTTCACCATGCAGCTGCATCTCGGCAGCGACGACATCGACGCTTGGTGGCAGCGCGCCATCGATGCCGGTTGCAAGGTCGGCACCCCGCTGCAGGTGATGTTCTGGGGCGATCGCTGGGGTCAGTTGACTGATCCCTTCGGCGTGGAGTGGGCGATGAACGCGCCTGTAAAGGCAGCGTAGCGCCTTCTTTCCTTCTCCCCTTGCGGGAGAAGGAAAATCCAACTCAAGGAGAACCCACAATGTCCTATGTTGATGGTTTCGTTCTCGCCGTACCCAAGGCGAATCTCGATGCCTACAAGAAAATGGCGCAGCTGGGCGGCACCGTCTGGATGGAGCATGGCGCGCTCGCCTATGTCGAGTGCATTGGCGACGACGTGCCCTATGGCGAAATGACCTCGTTCCCGCGCGCCGTGCAGGCCAAGGACGACGAGATCGTCGTCTTCTCGTGGGTCGTCTATGAATCGCGGCAGAGCCGCGATGCGGTGATGGCCAAGGTCATGGCCGATGAGCGGCTGAAGTCCGACTGGTCGGCGATGCCGTTCGACGGCAAGCGCATGATCTTCGGCGGCTTTCAGCCCTTCATTGAGTTGTAGGCCCGCATTACGCCAGCCGGTCGAGCAGCGGCTTGAGCCGGTCGCCATAGCGCTTCCACAGATCGACCGAGCCCTGGTACATCGGCTGGCGCACCTGCGCCGCCGACGCCGTGCGCACCGGCCGGTCGGTCTCGTGGAACGACAGCACTGCATCGTCCCATGGCAGGCCGAGATAGGCGATCAGCGCCCGCGTCTGCGCTTCCTGGTCGGCAACGAAATCCTCGTAGCGCACATCATGCACGACATCAGGCAGAACGGTGCGCCAATGCGCCATGATGTCGGTGTAGAGATTGTGGAAATCGGCAAGCTCGCCGAGGTCGTAGCCGTAGCGGTGGCTGTCGCCGCGGAAATGCACCTTGTAGATCGACAGGCAGGTCGCCGCCGCGTCGCGCGCGCAATGGACGATCTTGGCCTTGGGCAGCATCAGATGAATGAAGCCGACCAAAAGGAAATTGCCGGGCATCTTGTCGGTGACATGCCGGAAACCCGGATAGCGGGCGTGCAGCAGGTCCAGATAGGCCTGGCCTGCCTCGGCAAAGGCTTTGTCGGGCAGGTCGGCGATCCCGCTGGGGAAACCGCCCTTCATACCAGGCGGAAACTGTTTTCCCACCGCCGTCTTCAAAATGCCGAGCTCGCCCGCGCCATAGACTTGGCGGTGGCTGGCGATGATCTGCTCGACAAGCGTGGTGCCGGAGCGCGGCATGCCGACGACGAAGATCGGCGTGTCGTCGGCAATCCCGCTCGGTCTGTGCTTGTCGAAGAAGGCCTTGTCGAACACCGCCTTCATCGTTTCGAATTCGGCGCGTGTCTTGTCCGCATCATAGTCGATGCCCATGCGGCGGATGGCATTGCCTTCGGCGAAATAATCGAAGGCACGGCCATAATCCTTGAGATCGTCATTAGCCTTGCCGAGGCCGAACGAAAGCTGCATGCGCGCAAGGCTGCCGTCCGGCGCCTTGGCGTGCTGCGCCTCCATCCCGGCAAGCTCGGCGTCACGCTCCTGCTGGCGCTTGACCTGGGTGAGCATCAGCCAGGCCCTGGCCATGCCGGGATCGACCGCCAGCGCCTGCCGGAAATGCTCCGCTGCCTCTGCGAGGCTGCCCTTCTCCATCAGCCCGACGCCCAGCCCGTGCAGCAGGTCGGCGTCCTTCGGCCGAATTGCCAATGCTTCGCGGAAGACGGCGAGCGCCTCGTCGAGCCGCCCAGCCTCCTGCAGCGTCTCGGCAAGCCCGATGCGGGCGCGGACATGGAACGGATTGCGGCCGATGGTGCCGCGATAGATCTCCTCCGCGCCCTCGAACTGGCCGAGTTGCTTCAGCGAGGAGCCGAGATTGTCGCGCGCCGCGAGTTGCTCCGGCCGGATTGCCACCGCGCCACGGAAGAAATCGACGGCTGCACCGACACGGCCGAGGTCGCGCATCACCGTGCCGAGATTGTTGAGGAAATCTGGATTCTTGGGTTGCAGGCGCACCGACTGTTCGAGGAGATCAAGTCCTTCGGCGCTGCGCCCGGTCTGGTGCAGCAGCAAACCGAGGAAATGTGCTGCCGCCGCATGATTGGCCTTTTGCGCCAGCACCTGCCGGTAGAGCATCTCGGCTTCCTGCCGGCGCCCCGCCTGATGCAATTGCAGTGCCTGCTGCACGCGCTGGTCGAGCCCCAGCGGCGGCTGTCCGCCTGAGCCGAAATTGCCGCCCGCGCCTGCCGGTCTTCTCGGATCTCTGTTGATGGGAAACCTGCCGTGTTTTGTCCGCCTGCCGCGATCTAAGCCATCGGCGCGGCAGGTTCAAGGGTTCGCAGGCCAGCTTGCCGGAAATCCTGGGTTCATGGGCCGGCCGTGTCAGATCAGGCGGTTGGTCTCCGCAACCTGTCTGGCCCGCCGCAGCGTGCCGTCGGTATCGGCGATCCTGCGCCTTGCTGCCTCGTCACTTCGTATCGTCAGCCGTGCCGACACGACTTTCGCAGGCCCGGCGACCTGCTTGACAATCGGCTGGATGGTTACGGTCGAACCATCAGGTGTTTTCACGGAAAACATGATTTTTCCTTTCAGATGTAAATAAAAATCGATGCCGGGATGAATTTTTCCGGCACGATCTCAAACAATTCTTGTGAAGTTTCCGGACCGTATCACCATTTCCCAAATAGCCCTAGAAAAGTAAATTTACGACGAGGTCGGCGACGGGCGGGAATCTTCTTGAATAAACCGCATTTTGGGATTAGTGAATTGACATCGTTTTTTGGGCCAAGCTTGGCATCTCGCGGCGTCAGAAGTTCTCGACCCGCCAAACTCATTCCAGATCGCCGATACCCAAATTGCCGATACCCAAATTGCCGAACAGGGACCCACGACCTTAGGTCCCGGTGCCGCGAAGCGGGCACCATCTTGTCGGATCCAAGACGCACTTCGAGGCACGAGAATGTCTGGCCGAACTACCTATTCCATCGCGCATTTCGAGGCACCCTTCATGGTTGGCGGCCTGGAAGGACAATTGCCGGCCGGCGACTACGACATCGACCACGATGAGGAGCTTGTCGATGGCATCTCGTGGCTTGCCTGGCGCCGTGTCGCCACATTCATCCACCTGCCGGCAAGGACGGTGAAAAGCCAGACCAGCCAATTGGTCGCCATCGACTTCGCCGAACTCGAAACCGCGCTGAGGCGCGACCAGGAGAATGCCGCATGATCCGCTTCCAGCAGAACGCGCGCCCGCGCACCGACACGCCTGCGCATCTTTTCGCGATCGGCCAGACCGTTCGCATGAAGAGCCGCACCGGCCTTGTTCAGAAGACCGCCGAGCTGTTCCAGATCAAAAGCAGGCTGCCGGTCAAGGACGGCTCGCCGCAATACCGCATCCGCAGCGACGAGGAGACCCATGAGCGGGTCACCACGGAAGACAATCTCGAAGTGGCCGACGATCCGAACGGCTAGCCGCCCATCAACCGTCGCCACCATGTTCATCAATCACGGGGGACCAGGAAATGGCCAAGGGTCAACAGCGCAGCAACCGCGAGACACGCAAGCCCAAGAAGGACAAGACGGCGGCAAAACCGGTCTCGCCCTTCGGCTCGGCTGTCAAGCAGGCGGAAGCCGGTTTGAAACCGAAGTCCAAGGGCTAGCGGCGGACGGATGAGCAGCCCTGCATTCATCCAGCCATCGCGGGCCGGATTAAAGATCACGTAATTTCGAAGCCCTATAAGGTCCGCTGGAACCGGGCCCGATCCACGGTTGGCTGCCTGGCGGGCCGCGCGCGAAATCGTCGCTCGCAGCCGAAGGCAGGGAGGCGCACATGGACAGGTCGCGCATCATCGTGACTGCGGTGGTGCTGGCCCTGGTCGGGGCGATAGTACCCATCGCGGCGATGTTCCACTTTTCATGGGTCCTGGCGGTTCAAGAAGAACACGAGCGGCTGGAGCTGTTCGCCAACCGCGCGATCGCCAGGGCCAGCATATCCCTCAAGGATGCAGCCGGCGCGTTGCGGGAGATCGACCGGTTCACCGGCGACCGCTGTTCGGTGGACCACATTGCCCGCATGCGGCGGCTCACCATCAACACGCGCTCGATCGAAGAAATGGGCTATTTCGAAAACGGCCTGCTCAAATGCACATCCTGGGGACCGACCGAAGGAAGCGTTGCGCAAGCCGCACCGGATTTCACCGCTGCAGACGGCGTTGCCGTCACTGCCCGGATACGGCCCCTGGCCAACCAGGACCATCCGCTGATGGCCCTGCAGTACAAGCGCCATAACGTCCTTATCGACCCCCTGCGCTTTGTCGACATCGTCGTCGATCCCGACGTTCAGCTTGCCCTGGCGACAAACACGGGCGTCCTGCTCAGCGCGCTGAACGGGCCTGATCCTGCCCGCATCGGCAAGATCATCGCCGACCCGGGCAAAGGCCTGGATGACGGTCATCTGTTTGCCGCGGTGCGCGGGACGGACTGGATCGCCGTCGCCACCGAACCGGAAAGCCAGATTGTCGACAGCGTGCGCAGGCGGCAATTGCTGTTGCTTCCCCTCGGCGCTTTCATCGCCGCCTTCATCATCGGCATGGTTGTCTGGCTGTCACGGCGGCGGCTGTCGCCGCTTGGAGAATTGCAGATTGCCGTGCGCAAGCACGAGTTTATCGTCCACTATCAGCCGATCGTCGCGCTCAGGACAGGCAATTGCGTGGGTGCCGAAGCGCTGGTGCGCTGGAGACGACCCGACGGCTCGCTGGTCCGGCCCGATCTTTTCGTCCCGCTGGCCGAAGAGAGCGGCCTGATCGCGGCAATCACCGACCAGATCATCGCCCTTGTTGTTTTGGACCTGAAAAAACTTCTTGTCGCCAATCGTTCGCTCCACATCGCGATCAATCTCAGCCCGGCGGACGTCAGAACGGCAAGGGTCCTTCCGGTCATCGAAAAGGCCCTGCAGCACACCGGAATTCAGCCTCGGCAGATCTGGCTGGAGGCGACGGAGCGCGGTTTCGTCGACGTCGATTCAGCGCGTTCGACCGTCATTCGCGCCCGCGAGCTTGGCCATGCGGTAGCAATCGACGACTTCGGCACAGGCTATTCGAGCCTGTCCCATCTCGAGGGCCTGCCGCTCGATGCGCTGAAGATCGACAAGTCGTTCATCGACACGATCGCTACGGATTCCGCCACCAGTTCCGTCACGCCGCATATCATCGACATGGCCAAGACGCTGAAGCTGAAGATCATTGCCGAGGGCGTGGAGACGCAGGCACAGGTCGACTATCTGATGGAACGCGACGTCGACTATGGTCAGGGTTGGTTGTTTGCCAAACCTATGCCCGCGGCCGAGTTCATCGCCTATTGCCGCAGGGCGGGGCTGCCGGCGTAGAGGCAAGAGCCGCCAGCTGCCGTCGCGCGGCTGCGCCCAGTTGGTGGATGAGCCTCCCCGCCCGGAGACGGGGAGGAAACCAGCCTCTCAGCAGGGACCGTCGTCGACGATGCGATAGTCGGCGGCGCGAGCCTCGCAGGCGTTGGGAAAGGTGCGCAACGCGCTGCCGCGGCGGGCGCAGACCGGGCGGTATTCGCGCGTGCAGAACGTCTGCTCTCCATCACCGCCACCGTCGCGGCACCGGCCGCCGCTGATGATGCGATATCCGGCCCGCTCGGCAAGGCAGGCATTGGCGAAGGTCTGGCGGTCGCCACCGCGCCGGGCGCAGACCGGATCATATTGTCTGGTGCAAAATTGCGGCTCGGGCCGAGGCGGGCGGTACCCCGGTCCGTCCTCCTCCACCACCACCGCGGTACAGGCTGCAAGTACTGCCGACAGCAACAGGATGGCAAAACCCTGTCGCGAGAAGATTGCCGCAGGAAATTTCATCACCAGACCTCCCTCGAGCCCCCGCTCCAATGCATGTCACCCAAAGCATGCCCACGGGACTCTGACCCGAGGGTGCGAAGCGGTTTGGGACAACGGCATGCCAAAAATGAAGCCGATCCTCGCCATTCCACCCGCCGAATGCAACCCCTGTTTGCAGGCTCCCAGCCCGCGTGGCCGGGCTATGGCCGACGACCACCGGACGAGAACACCGCTTTGTCGATGACGTGCGTGCGGACGCGCCCATGGGCGGCCGTTGGCGCTACCTTGCAACCACCGCGTTTCCGTGCGATAAATTTTGTGTTCGGGCATTTGCGACCCGGAGAGCGGAACGTTTTGGACGACCTTTCCCCGATACTGTGAATCTCTGACGGCCCCGTTTTTCGGCGGGGGGTTTTGACCATGCGCCAATGCATGACTGCCGAAGCAACCACCGGGACTTGCCCACGGCGTCAGGCGGCGGGCAAACCACAAAGACTGACACGGGTGAAGGAGTTTCCCCAATGGCCCAGACCGGCACCGTTAAATTCTTCAACGCTACCAAAGGCTTCGGCTTCATCACGCCAGATGACGGCGCCAAGGATGTGTTCGTCCACATCTCCGCGATCGAGGCTTCGGGCCTGCGCACGCTCGTCGATGGCCAGAAGGTCACGTTCGATGTCGAGCCCGACCGCATGGGCAAGGGACCGAAGGCGGTCAATCTCCGCGCGGACTGAATCGTCCGCGCGCGCACGTCCGCGCGGACGTGCCAGGAACGAGCCCGAGGCCGCTCCAAAGGCCTTGAACCGGCTTTCAGCGCCGGACCCGAGTTTCGAAGGCGCGGCGGTTTCGTCGCGCCTTTTTTCGTGGCAGGGCGGCAAGCCACTGCTCGCAAAACTTTCTCTTGCCGATGGCGCTAAAATAAACGACAAATTTCCACTCGGGCATTTGCCGGCCCGAGACTGGACTTGATGGGATCAAAGGAGCTTCCCATGCCGCAGACCGGCACCGTCAAATTCTTCAATCATGCCAAAGGCTTCGGCTTCATCACGCCGGATGATGGCGCGAAGGATGTCTTCGTCCATATTTCGGCCGTGCAGGCGTCGGGTCTTCCCGGTCTCGAGGATGGGCAGAAGGTAACATTCGACACCGAGCCGGACAAGCGCGGCAAGGGTCCGAAAGCCGTCAACCTGTCGATCGGCTGAGCCGAGCTCGAGACAGCATCGGACGATCCGCTGACGCAGCTCCGCTCCTTGTTGAGCATACGATATTTGTGCCTTGCGCCATGCCTGATCGATGAATCGACTGGTCCCAGCCCGCCAATTTCGTTCAGCCCCCGTTCAGCCACGGTCACCTATTAGTCTTCGGTAAAGCCGGACCGCATCCCCCAGATTACCCGGGCCGCAGATTACCCGGGCCGGCACGAAGGAGACCGAGATGAACCGAATTTTCAAGACCGCCGTCCTGTCCGCCGCAATTGTTGCAACCACGCTCGCGACCTTGCCGGCGGCCAGCGCTGGTGACTGGCGCCACCGGCACCACCATCGTGGTAATGGCGATGCGATCGCGGCAGGCGTCCTTGGCCTCGCGGCCGGCGCCCTGATCGTTGGTGCGCTCAACAACCCGCAGCCCAGCTATTACGACCCCGGCTATGACGATTATGGTCGTTATCCACGGCCGGCCCCGGTGCGCCGCTACTACGCGGAACCGCGGGTCGTCTACAACGACGGCTATGCCGAGCCATGGACCCGCGGCTGGTATGAATATTGTTCGGATCGCTATCGCTCTTTCAACGGCCGCACCGGCACGTTCACCGGCTATGACGGCGAACAGCATTTCTGCACCGCGAACTGAGGCTTCCCTGCCCCCCAAAAAGCGCTGTCCGCAAGGCCAGCGCTTTTTTTCGGCGTCATAAGGAAAGGAGAGACCGACGCGCGCCGCGTGACGCTCCGCAGCCACGACGCGTTTAAATCAGGAAGGGGTTGCTCCGGCGCTCCTCGCCGAAGCGGCCGCCGGGACCATGGCCGCAGATGAAGCCGATGTCGTCGCCGAGCGGCAGAAGCTTGTCCTTGATCGAGGCGATCAGCGCGGCGTGGTCGCCGCCCGGCAGATCGGTGCGCCCGACCGAGCCGCGGAACAACACGTCGCCAACATGGGCGAACTTCGCAGCACGATTGTAGTAGACGATATGGCCGGGCGCGTGGCCCGGGCAATGAAAGACTTCGAACGCGTGCTGGCCGAACGAGACGGTATCGCCTTCGCCGAGAAAGCGGTCGGGCACGCAGTTGCGCACCGGCTCGGTGATGCCGTAGTGTTTCGCCTGCTTCTCGAGATTGGCAAGCAACGGACGGTCGGCCTCATGCGGGCCGATGATCTCGATGCCGAGCGCGTCCTTCAGCTCCATGGCGCCGCCGGCGTGGTCGATGTGACCATGCGTGATCCAGATCGCGCCGGCGTTGATCGCATTGTCCTTGAGCACTGCCAGCACCTTGTCGATGTCGCCGCCGGGATCGACGACGACGCCTTGCCTGTCGTCCATGTCGAAGAGGATGGTGCAGTTTTGCTGGAAGGCCGTGACCGGCACGATGCCGGCGTTGAGCTGACCCATGATCGTCCTTTCGCTGTGTCGCTTCTGATTTAGAGACACATGCGAACGTCGTCCACCGCATCCGGCTGTCGCGACAACGCCAAAATGAAATGGGCGGCCGAAGCCGCCCACGCAAAAGCCCGAAACCGCTAAAGCGCGTCGCGGCTGAATGGATTCATGCGACGCGCTTTAGGTTATTGTTTTTATGCATGTCGTTATCGCAAAACCGCTGCGCACCACGGGTCACGCCCTGGAGGGCATGCTTTTGCGCGACATGCATTAAGCTTACTTCTTCGTCGCGTTCATGACCGCGCCGATGATGGCCGTCAGGATGGCGCCACCACCAGCACCGCCGAGGATGTTCTGCACATTCAGCGCGCTGCCCAATCCGCCCGTTGCCGCTGCGGCCGCAGCCGGATCGATCGTGCCGCCGCCGAGCAGGCTGCCGAGGATGGCCGCACCGCCGACGCCGCCAAGGGCGCCGCCGAGGATTTTGGTAAGCTGCCCCATTGCCGCTGTCTTGAGCGCGGCGCCCACCGCCTGGCCACCAATGACACCCATAATCACCTGAACAATGATCTGAAGAAGCGTGTTCATGTCCATATTACCAGTCCCTCCATAGCTGCCAGCCTCCCTGGCGACAGCATCATGAGACGCCGAACTGGACGAAAGTCAAATGCCGAGGTGCTTAAATAAAAGGGGCAGTCCGAAAACCGCCCCTACTTGTTAAAAAAGTTGTGACTTTCGTTATTCTGCGGCAATCGCATGCTTGGGTTGAACGGCTGCAGAATAGTCGTTCATCAGAGTCTTGGCGATTTCGCCCACCTCGAATCGGTATGGACCGATTTCTGAAACGGGCGTCACCTCGGCCGCCGTTCCGGTGAGGAAGCACTGCTGGAAGCCTTCGAGTTCTTCCGGCATGATGGTGCGCTCGATCACCTCGAAGCCGCGATCCTTGGCAAGACCGATGACTGTACGGCGGGTGATGCCGTCGAGGAAGCAATCGGGGGTGGGTGTGTGGATCTTGCCGTCCTTGACGAAGAAGATGTTGGCGCCGGTTGCTTCCGCAACCTGGCCGCGCCAGTCGAGCATCATGGCGTCGGCATAGCCTTTGGCTTCGGCGGCATGCTTGGACATGGTGCAGATCATGTAGAGGCCGGCAGCCTTCGATTTCGACGGCGCGGTGCGCGGATCGGGGCGGCGCCATTCGGCCAGATCGAGGCGGATGCCCTTCAGCTTCTGTGCCGGATCGAAATAGCTGGGCCACTGCCAGATGGCGATGGCGCAGTTGATCCGGCTGTTTTGCGCCGAGACGCCCATCTGTTCGCTGCCGCGCCAGGCGATCGGCCGGACATAGGCATCCTGAAAACCCTGCTTCTTCAACAGCGTGCGGCAGGCGTCGTCGATCTCGGCAACCGAATAAGGAATCTTGAAGCCGAGCAGGCGTGCCGATTCGTGCAGGCGCTCGCTGTGGTCGGTCAGCTTGAAAATCTCGCCGCCATAGGCGCGTTCGCCCTCGAATACCGCGCTGGCGTAGTGCAGGCCATGGGTCAGCACGTGGATCTTGGCGTCGGCCCATTGGACGAACTCGCCGTTCATCCAGATAAAGCCGTCCATTTGGTCAAAGGGAACGGATGCCATGGTAACCTCCCGCGGGCGGCCGCCCGCACATTATCGTTGCGCGTTTCTTGTCAGCCGCACCGGGCGGCCACTATCTCGAAGCGTAGGCGGATATATAAGGTCTGGCAAACACAGGAAGTTCCGGAAAAACGGCTTTCCCTTGCCTTTTCGTTCGCAATCCGCCGAAAAGCTTGTCAAAAATTACCATTGCCGGGAAATTACGTCAATAGTACTGACATAATTTCCCTTTCGCACGGAGAAAAGATGACGGATCGCAGCCACCCAGCCGGAAAACCGATCAGGACGGCGATCACCGACGAGGACGGCATCGACTTTGCCATCATCGAACTGTTCTTCTTCGCCTATCGCGATTTTACCTCCGATCCGGACCAGATCCTGTCCGACTATGGTTTCGGCCGCGCCCATCACCGGGTTCTGCATTTCGTCAATCGCAGGCCGGGCCTGACGGTCGCCGAACTCCTCGACGTGCTGAAGATCACCAAGCAGAGCCTGGCGCGCGTGCTCAAGCAACTGATCGACACCGACCACATCGTCCAGTTGCAGGGCCCGCGCGACCGCCGCCAGCGCGAGCTCTATCCGACAGCCAAGGGCCGCGCCCTGGCGCTGGCGCTGGCACGGCCACAGTCACGCCGCATCCATGCTGCATTGGAAGATTCCGGAGCCACCGAACGCGCCTTGATCGAGCGCTTCCTGGAAGCGATGGTCAATCCGGAACTAAGGGCGCAGATCGACATTGTGCCCGCAAAAACGTCAGGGAAAAGCCATGGAGACCATTGAAAGGGTTGATCAACCGGCAGCACCGGACGACGATGCGCCGCATCTGCTGGTGATTGATGACGATACCCGTATCCGCAATCTTCTCAAACAATATCTGACCGAAAACGGCTTTCGCGTCACCGTTGCCGGAAATTCCGGCGAAGCGCGGCGCAAGCTCGCCGGCCTCGATTTCGATCTGCTCGTGCTTGATATCATGATGCCGGGCGAAACCGGCGTCGATCTCGCCAAGGCGTTGCGGGCAACCAAGAACGTGCCGATCCTGATGCTTACCGCGCTGTCCGAGACCGACAGCCGGATCACCGGGCTCGAGGCCGGCGCCGACGACTATCTGCCGAAGCCTTTCGATCCCCGAGAATTGATCCTGCGCATCAACAACATCCTGCGCCGCGGCGGTCCTGCAACGACGCCCAAGGTCGAGCAGCTGGTTTTCGGGCCTTACACGTTCCAGATCGCCAGGCGGGAGCTCAAGCGCGGCGGCGAGGCTTTGAAGCTGACCGACCGCGAGCAGGAGATCCTGGCGATCTTCGCGGCCCGGGCCGGCGAAACGATACCGCGTCATGAACTTGTCGGCGACGAATCCGAAGTCGGCGAGCGCACCATCGACGTCCAGATCAACAGGCTGCGCCGCAAGATCGAGCGCGATCCGTCCAATCCGGTCTGGCTGCAGACCGTGCGCGGTATTGGGTATCGGCTCAGCGTGGAATAGACTGCCGCCCGCAGCCCCTTGTCGAGTGGCTGCGGATGAGCAAAAAGGGCGAATGGCGACCACGCAACTGGAACGGCCGGGAGATCGCGGCTTGAGCGCTCGCGCCAGGCGGGCACTGAAGGCCGTGCCGCTTGCCTGGAAACGGTTCTGGCGCCTCGTTTCGCTTTACATGCCGAAGCGGCTCTATGCCCGCTCGCTGATCATCGTCATCGCGCCGATGATCCTGCTGCAATCGGTCCTCGCCTTTGTCTTCATGGAACGCCACTGGCAGACCGTGACGCAGCGCCTGTCGCAGGCCACGGTCCGCGACATTGCCGCGATCGTCGACCTGGTGGAAACCTATCCGCACGACGCCGACTACGCCAACCTCATCCGCATCGCGCAGGATCGCATGCAGCTGAAGATCGACTTGCTGCCGCCCGATCCGCTGCCGGCGCCCGGTCCAAAGCCGTTCTTCTCGATCCTCGACGAAATTCTCTCGTCCGAGATCACCCATCAGATCAACCGTCCGTTCTGGATCGATACGGTCGGCAATTCCAATATCATCGAAGTCCGCGTCCAGCTCGAAGGCAAGGTGCTGCGCGCCTTCGTGCGCCGCAGCCAGGCCTATGCCTCGAACACACACATTTTCCTGATCTGGATGGTCGGCACCTCGCTGGTGCTGCTGATGATTGCCATCCCGTTCCTGCGCAACCAGATCCGGCCGATCCTGACGCTGGCCGAGGCCGCCGAAAGTTTCGGCAAGGGCCGGCCGATGCCGCTCGATTTCCGTCCGCGCGGCGCCGAGGAGGTTCGCCGCGCCGGCTTTGCCTTCATCCAGATGCGCGAACGCATCGAACGCCAGCTCGAACAGCGCACCGCCATGCTGAGCGGCGTCAGTCACGATTTGAGGACCATCCTCACGCGCTTCAAGCTGCAGCTTGCGCTGACCGGGACCAAGGCCGACACCGAGGCGCTCGGCCAGGACATCGACGACATGCAGTCCATGCTGGAAGGCTATCTCGCCTTTGCCCGCGGCGAGGCAACGGAAGACGCTGGCCGTTTCAACCTTGAAGCCTATTTCGACAAGCTCGGCGAGGAGGCGACGCTGCGCAAGCGCAAACTGTCGACCTCGCTCGCCGGCGATCCAAATGTGCATGTGCGGCCCCACGCCTTTGCCCGGCTGTTGTCCAATGTCGTCGGCAACGCCTTCCGTTATGCCAAGACGGTTGAGATCAACGCCAACCACGGCCGCGGCTCGCTGCTCGTTACCATCGACGACGACGGTCCGGGCATTCCGCCTGAAAAGCGCGAGCACGTGTTCAAGCCTTTCGTGCGGCTTGATGAAGCCCGCAACCTCGATGCCAGCGGCACCGGCCTTGGCCTTGCCATCGCACGCGACATTGCCCGCAGCCATGGCGGCGACATCATGCTCGACAAGAGCCCGCTCGGCGGCTTGCGCGCCGTCATCAAGGTTCCGGCCTGAATTAGAGCGACGTGCGTCCTTGGACGCACAAAGTGCGCTCTACACATAGAACCCACGCGACGTGCGTCCAATTGGACGTACTGCCTTCATCGGCCCGTCATGAAACCATGCTGAAGAGCGCGCATGAAGCGCGTGATCCTGATTGATTCGGCCTTGCGGCCCCGCATCAAGGAAACCGACGACCTTTCAAGCAAAGGCCTGCTATGCGCATCCTGATGGTGACCGACGCCTGGCGCCCGCAAGTCAACGGCGTTGTCCATACGCTGGAACGGCTTTCAGAAACCCTGAAATCGTTCGACGTCGAGACGGACTTCCTGACCCCGAATATCTTTCGCACCTTGCCGCTGCCGACCTACCCGGACATCCGGCTGGCGCTGACGACGCCAGGCCGCGTGGCGCGCCTGATCGAAGCGCGCAATGCCGATCATATCCATATCGTCACCGAGGGGCCGCTCGGTATGATGGCGCGGCGCTATTGCCGCAAGGCCGGCCGGCCGTTCACGACCAGCTATCACACGCGCTTTCCGGAATATCTGAGCGCGCGGCTGCCCATACCGGAAGCCTGGGCCTATCGCTGGCTTCGCGATTTCCACAATTCCGGACAAGGCACGCTGGTCGCCACCCAGTCTCTGGCGGACGATCTGGCGTCGCGCGGCTTCACCAAGCTCAGGCCATGGACGCGCGGCGTCGATACCGACCATTTCCGGCCGGACAAGAAAAAGGATCTGGGGCTCGAGCGACCGATCTTCCTCTGCGTCGGCCGCGTCGCGATCGAAAAGAACCTGGCCGCCTTCCTCGACCTGGATTTGCCCGGCAGCAAGGTGGTCGTCGGCGAGGGACCTGAGTTGGCCAGGCTCAAGGCGAGATACAACGATGCCCATTTCCTTGGCCACCGCCCGAACGACGAACTGGCCGAAATCTATGCCTCGGCCGATGTCTTCATTTTTCCCAGCCGCACCGACACGTTCGGCAATGTCATCATCGAGGCGCTGGCCAGCGGCACGCCGGTCGCAGCCTATCCGGTGACCGGGCCGATCGACATTGTCGGCGACGGCGTCGGCGGAGCCGTATCGAACGATTTGCGTGAGGCCGCGCTCGCCGCGCTCGATGTCGACCGCGCCGAAGCGCGCCAACGGGCAATGCGCTATAGCTGGAAGGCCTGCGCGGAGATGTTCCTGGAAACGGTTGGAGAGGCGCTGGGCACCCAGCGGAAACTGACACCACCTTTCGTCATCCACGGGCGAAGCGGCGGCAACGCCGGCGCGCAGACCCGAGGATCCATTTCGTGATCTGCGAGCGGCCCGTTTCGGTGAAGAACTTGTTGGGTTGAGGCGGCGGCGGGCCGCACTTACTCCGCAGGTTCATCCGGAACGCTTTGCCGAAACCAGGCAAGCGGAGGCGCTGATTGATTTCAATTACTTGCGCCAGTGTGCAGCTCTTGGCGTCCGTCTGGATCGTGACTGCGCTAGCTGAGGCAGCGACCCGGTAGCGCACCCCTCCCGTCGGAAGCAAGAACGACGTTGATCAGTTGAAGGTGTGCAGCCGGAGTTTCAGGCTGCCATCTGCCTGCTTTTCGAAGACGTGGGTTGCCACCCCGGCCCACGGCTGATCCGCACCATTGGCGTCTTTACCCTTGGCCGACCATTTCGCCGTGCCAAACAGCAGGTTGCCGTCACCTCCTGCTTCGATCAGTTCGAGCTTGTGGCCTGTCACTCCATGCCGAAGAGGCCGCCAAAGAATTTCTCGACCCCGTCCGGTGCCTTGATGACGTCATGGGTGGCGGGCAAGAAGATCGCGTCGTCGGTGTAGAACGCCGCAACCGCCTTTGCGTCTGCTTTATTGAAAGCAGCGTCCCAGGCCACGTAAGCGGCTTTCACCTGATCGTCGACGGGGTCAGCGTTGGCGGACGACCACGAAAAAGAGGCAAAGGGAAAGCACAGCGAAAATCGCAGTCAGCAGTCGAACCATCGTATCCTCCCGAGAATTGGCGGCACAGCTCGACAGATGCCGCGTCAAAACAATAAGCCTGGACTGTTGGACTGTCGACTAATCCGTTTGGGGTGGTCCAAACCATCTAATCTCTCAAGGGCTCTTCGACTGAAAATCGATCGAATGGCCGCCCACAACGAAACCTCAATCGATGTTGTCGCCGAGGTTCTGGTGATCACGACTTTGGGGAAACCACGCGCTTCATCCTCGTGCCGATGGTCGAGTTCAAACAATTGCTCGCACCTATAACTGTCCAGAGCGCAACCATTTTTCGTGGGAGATCGGTGGAGCTCGCATCAGAATGGCGCGCTCGATGCGTTTGAGATCAAACCCAGGAACGGCCACGGAAAGTCTGCGCGTCGGCTTCGGTGACGAAGCTAGAACAGTCGGCCGCCGTCAGGCACCCTGCGTTCGATCGCGCCGAGGACGACCGCACCCTCCTCGTCGGGAAAGCCAAGCGTCAGCACTTCCGACATGAAGGGGCCGATCTGCCGCGGCGGAAAATTGACCACCGCGAACACCTGCCGGCCGATCAGCGTCTCGGGCGCATAGTATTTGGTGATCTGCGCCGACGATTTCTTGACCCCGATGTCAGCGCCGAAATCGATCTTCAGCTTGATCGACGGCTTGCGCGCCTCGGGAAACGGCTCGGCCTCGACGATCGTGCCGGCGCGAATGTCGACACGGTCGAAATCGGCGAAGCTGATCTCTGGCTTGCGCTGGCTGCTCGAACTCATGGCGGATCAGGACCTGGCTCAGGCGTTTCCGTAGGTCTCGAACAGGACGCCGGCCAGCGCATCCTTGGCCGAGGTTCCCGACCAGACGACGAATTGGAACGCCTGGAAGTAGCATTCGCAGGCTTCCAGCGCCGACGACAACAGCACCTCGACCTGCTGGCTCGACGGCTCGACCCCGCCGGCGAGCAGCAGCGACTGGCGGAACATGATCGCGCCCTCCTGCTCCCAGAGGTCGAAATGGCCGAACAGCATCTGCTCGTTGATCAGCGAAAGCAGCCGCATCACTTCGAGCGCGCGCGCCTCCGGCACCTTGATGTCGAAAGCGCAGGCCAGATGCAGCGCCTCGAAATCCTCCATCCAGGAAAATGAGACGTGGTAGTCGGTCCAGCTTCCGGCAACCGAAATCGAAATCTCGTCGTCGCCGGCCCGTTCGAAGGACCAGTCGTTGTTGTGCGCCACCTGCTCGATAACATCCACCGGATGGATTTCGCGCGAGAATTCGAGTTCGAGAAGTTCCATGAATGCTTCCTGTCGTTCCTTCGCCTCGGCCGGCGGGGCACCCACAACGAACAATTTTGTCTAGAACTCGGACGGCCGGGACTTCGTCAACGCACAAAGACCCCAGACCGGACCCTACCGCCCGGCGCATGACCCTGCTCCGAATCATGCAACAAATTCAGTCTATTGATCGGGAGTCGCGTGACCAGCCCAATTTTTCGCACTGCGTCATTCGCATGTGGAAAGCCGCTGTCACAAAGATTCACGCAATGCCGGTAAGCGATTCACGACAAAGCGCTTTTTGCGATTGTGCTTTGTGGAAAAGTTTAACGTTATTTTTTTGGTCTGGGCTTTGCCGCAGCCGCAGGCGCGGCCTGCCCGGTCAGTTCGGCGAGCTTTGCCTCGAGCGTCTCGATGCGCGCAGCGAGACGGGTGTTTTCTTCCCTGGCTTTTATCGCCATGTCGCGGGCGGCCTCGAATTCTTCGCGCTGCACCAGGTCCATCGAGTTGAGAACACGCTCGGCCTGCCCCTTGAAGGCGGTTTCCACTTCGCGGCGCACGCCTTGCGCGGCACCCGCAGCGTCGGTCATCAGCTTGGCGAACTCATCGAGAATGCGGTTCGGTCCGGTCGACATGGCAAATCCTCGCTTGCTCGATTTGACGTAGTGGCGCGCGACGCGGAATGCAAGAACGTTGAGGCTGCTGCGTCATCAAGTCGATGCAATTTGACCTAGTCTCGCAAGCCATAGCTGGTACCATCCAAGGAAGAGCATTCTGACGGGGACTGCAATGGCTTTCAGTGCGAATTTGGACCAGCGTCTTGCCGCACGCGACGCCGCGCTCGCCAAGGGCATCGGCGATGCCGACGCAGGGCGGGTGAAGCCTGCGGAAGAGGTGCTTGACCGCCTGGAGGCCAAATACAGGGCATTGGCCGGGACCAAGCTGTGAGGCGGCAGTACCGGCACGATCAGCCTGCTTCCCGAAGCCGTATTTGCCGCGCCAGCGTCGCCTTGACCGGGCCAAAACCCTGCCGCATGGTCCGCGCCCGAACGTGATCGCAACCGGGAGATCCTGTTGAGCGAATATCTTATGCTGCCGCTGGCCGCCCTTCCCTTCCCCAACATCGACCCGGTCATCGTCCAGATCGGACCGCTGGCGGTGCATTGGTATGGCGTCGGCTACATCGTCGGCATTCTCTTCGCCTGGTGGTATGCCAAGCGGCTCGTCACCAATGCTAGGCTCTGGCCCGACGGCACCATGCCAATGCGGCCCGAGGATCTCGACGACTTCATCGTCTGGGCGGCTATCGGCGTGGTGCTTGGCGGGCGTGTCGGCTACGTGCTGTTCTACGACCTGCCGCGCTACATCGCTCAACCGTTCGATATCCTTGCCGTCTGGCAGGGCGGCATGTCGTTCCATGGCGGGCTGCTCGGCGTCATTCTCGCCATGACGCTGTTTTCCTGGTCGCGCGGCATCCGCACATGGTCGCTGTTCGACGTGGTGGCGGCCGGCGTGCCGGTCGGCCTTGGCCTCGTCCGCATGGCGAATTTCATCAACTCCGAACTCTGGGGCCGGCCGACCAACGTGCCATGGGCTGTCGAATTCCCCAATGGCGGGCCCTTTGCGCGCCATCCGAGCCAGCTCTACGAGGCGCTGCTCGAAGGCCTGGTGCTGTTCCTGGTCCTGCGCTTCCTCACCCATTCCAGGCTCAAGCTGAAGACGCCGCGCTTCGTCGGCGGCGCCTTCATCGCCGGCTACGGTCTCTCGCGCATCCTTGTCGAATTCTTCCGCGAGCCCGACCAGCAGCTCGGCTACCTCCTCGGCACCAACTGGCTGACGATGGGCATGGTGCTGTCGCTGCCGATGCTGCTGGCCGGCATCTGGGCGATGGTGACCGCTACCGCATCGGCCCAAAAATCGGAATCGATTTTGGGGAAGCACGATGCGTAGAATCAAAGTGCCAGGGCGTACTTTCCAAATGGACGCACGTCGCCCTAGGGCGGTAACACAGCCACAGCCGGTATGACGCGGCTGAAAACCCGCATCGTCGAGCTGATCGGTGCGGCGGGGCCGATCCCCGTCAACCACTACATGGCGCTTTGCCTGTTCGATCCGCTGGACGGCTACTATACGACGCGCGAGCCGTTCGGGGCTGCCGGCGACTTCGTCACCGCACCGGAGATCAGCCAGATGTTCGGCGAGCTGATCGCCGTCTGGCTCTACGAAGCCTGGCTGGCGACCGGCCGGCCGATGCCGGCCACCATCGCCGAGATCGGCCCCGGCCGCGGCACGCTGATGAAGGACATGCTGCGCACGCTTTCGCGGCTCGATCCGGCGCTGACCGCCGGTGCATCGTTCGCCATGATCGAGACCAGTCCGCGACTGGCCGATGTCCAAAGGCAAACGCTTGTCGCCACGCCGGCCGCGATCGGCTGGCACGAAAGCATCGACACGCTGCCGCAGACCCCGCTTTTCATCGTCGGCAACGAATTGTTCGACGCGGTGCCGATCCGTCAGTTCGTCCGCGCCGGAACAGGCTGGCGCGAACGGATGATCGGCCTCGATGGCGCCGACGAATTGCACGTCTTCGCCGGCGCCGGCTCGGTCGATCCAACACTGTTGCCGGACGATGCCGAAAACGCGCCACAGGGCGCGATCGTCGAGGTCGCGCCGGCCCGAGCCGCGCTGATGGCGACCATCGCCGAGCGCTTGGCCGGGCTCGGCGGCGCCGGCCTGTTCCTCGACTATGGCTACCTCCAGCCAGGGATCGGCGACACGTTGCAGGCCCTGCGCAGGCACGATCACGAAGATGTGCTGGCCAATCCGGGCGAAGCCGATCTCACCGCCCATGTCGATTTCGCCGCCCTTGCCGCGGTTGTGCGGGCGCATGGCCTCGATGCCCATCTCTCCACGCAAGGCGAATTCCTGGTGGAAATGGGGCTTCTCGAACGCGCCGGCCAGCTCGGCGCCAATGCCAATGAGGCGGCTCGCGAAAAGATTGCGGGCGAGGTCGAACGCCTCGCCGGCCCGCAAGCCATGGGCGACCTGTTCAAGGTGCTTGCTGTCCTGCCTGCCGGCATCGCCGTTCCGCCCTTTGCAACGGCGGATTGACTTTTCACTGCCGCCTCTCCCACTCTCCCGTCTTCCGACTGTCGCCGTTGGACCGTTGCCATCTTTCGACTGTCGCTTGACGAAATCGCTCTCACGGACAACAACGCAGCCATGCTGAATCAGACGAAACCGGATCCCGTTCGGTCGCCCTTGCTGGAGAAAGCGCGGGCGCAAGGCATTCGCCACGGCTATTTCACCCGCGTCGGCGGCGTCTCCAGCGGCATCTATCAGGGCCTCAACATCGGCACCGGCTCGAGCGACGACCAGACGCAGGTCGCCGAGAACCGCCGCCGCGTCGCCGACTGGATGGGCGTGCCATCAAGCCATCTGTTGACCGCCCACCAGATCCATTCGCCCGACGTCGTCATCGCCAGGGAGCCTTTTTCCGGCGAGCGGCCGAGGGCCGACGCCGTCGTCACCGACCGGCCGGGGATTGCGGTGGGCGCCTCGACGGCCGATTGCGGACCGGTGCTGTTCGCCGATGCCGATGCACGAATCGTCGGCGCAGCCCATGCCGGCTGGAGGGGCGCCTTGTCAGGCGTGCTGGAAAACACCATTGCGGCAATGGAAAGCCTCGGCGCCCGGCGCGAGCGCATCGTTGCGGTTCTCGGCCCGTCCATCGGCCCGGAAAACTATGAAGTCGGCCCGGAATTCATCGCTCGTTTTGTCGAGGCAGATGCCGACAATATCAGCTATTTCGCGCCCTCGGCGAAGCCGGGACATGCAATGTTCGACCTCAACCGCTATACGGTCGATCGGCTGACCCGGGCCGGTGTCACCGCCGATGGGCTCGGCCGCTGCACCTACGCCGAGGAGGATCTGTTCTATTCCTACCGGCGCAGCACCCATCGCAAGGAGCCGGATTACGGGCGGCAGATTTCGGCAATCGTTTTGGAGACAGAATAATGGCGCTGCATTTCGAACGGTCGGAATTTGACGCGCGGCGCGATCGGCTGATGATCGAGATCGCCGAGAAGAAGCTCGACGCCGTCCTTTTGTTTGCGCAGGAGAGCATGTACTGGCTGACCGGCTACGATACGTTCGGCTTCTGCTTCTTCCAGTGCCTGGTGGTGAAGGCAGACGGCTCGATGATCCTGCTCACGCGCTCGGCCGATCTGCGCCAGGCGCGCCACACCTCGATCATCGACAACATCGTGCTGTGGACCGACCGCGACGGCGCCAATCCGGCGATCGACCTGCGCAATCTGCTCAACGACCTCGACCTGCTCGGCGCCCGCATCGGCGTCGAATACGACACCCACGGGCTGACCGCCTACAATGGCCGGCGCCTGGACGAGCAATTGCAGACCTTTGGCCAGATCGCCGACGCGTCCGGCATCGTCAGCCGGCTGCGCCTGTTCAAGAGCCCGGCCGAAATCGCCAAGGTGGAAAAGGCCGCAAATCTCGCCGACGACGCTCTGGACGCGGCCCTGCCGCTGATCAAGCAGGGTGGCGACGAAGCCTTGATCCTTGCCGCCATGCAGGGCGCGATCTTTGCCGGCGGCGGCGACTATCCGGCCAACGAGTTCATCATCGGCTCCGGCGTGGACGCACTGCTTTGCCGTTACAAGGCTGGCCGCCGCAAGCTGAGCAAGAACGACCAGCTGACGCTCGAATGGGCCGGCGTCTTCCACCATTACCATGCGGCGATGATGCGCACGGTGCTGACCGGCAAAGTGTCGAAACGTCACCAGGAACTGTTCGATGCGGCGCGCGCCGCACTTCTGGCGGTCGAAAAGGCGATGACGCCCGGAAATACCTTCGGCGACGTGTTCGACGCGCATGCCCGCACGCTCGAGGCGCACAATTTGACCAAGCACCGGCTCAACGCCTGCGGCTATTCGCTCGGCGCCCGCTTCACCCCATCATGGATGGACATGCCGATGTTCTATCAGGGCAATCCCGAACCGATCGCGCCGAACATGACGCTGTTCGCCCACATGATCATCATGGACTCCGAAACCGAGACGGCGATGACGCTTGGCCGCACCTATCTGACGACTGAATCGCAGCCGAAGCCGCTGTCCCGCCATGATCTCGACTTGATTGTGCAATGAATCCATAATGGTAAGAATGCAAAGAGGCGTTCATCGCCAGGGAGTTTTGAGGCAAATGAGGCGATCGCATGCGACGACCGTGTCATTGCTCGCGGCGCTGACGCTGGCCGCCTGCACCAACGCGAAGGACGTTCTCGAACCCTCGGCCATCGCCCCGCAGTCGACGCAGGCCGTGGCAACGCCCGGAAGCGGCACGGCTGCAACGCCGACCGCACCTGCAGCCACCGCCCAGCCTTCCGCGACAACACAGCCTTCCGCGACGGCACAGCCCGCAACCGAGCTGCCGGCAAAAAGCGCCGCCGTCATCGCACGCACCCGCCTGCAGGTGGCGCCGATCGTCGGCGCCTCGGTGGAAGCCGCGACACCATTGACCGCGCAGCTTCAGACGCGAGCCAAGCAGCGCGGCATCACCTTGGCAGGAAGCGCCGGACAGACCCCGACGCATGTGCTGAAAGGCTATTTCTCGACGATGTCGGAAGGCAAGGATACCACCGTCATCTATGTCTGGGACGTCTATGACCCGGCAGGCAACCGGCTGCATCGCATCAACGGCCAGCAGAAGGCGCCCTCGGTCAATGATGGCGAAGGCTGGGCTGCAGTCGCGCCGGAGACCATGCAATCGATCGCCGACCAGACGATCGACCAGTTTGCCACATGGCTTGGCGGGCAAGCGGGCTGACATGTTGCCGGCTGACATGTTGCCGGCTTTCCTCGCCGTTCATGTTTATTGAGATTAGCCGGCGGATTCCGATCACGACGCTTGCAATACCGGCACGGGCCGCTAAAAGCCCCGACTAAGGGGCTCAAGAGAGTCTGCCAGAGTCTCCATCCTTCACCAGGAACGGTGCATGAAGCTTTTCGCGGGCAATTCCAACAGGGTGCTGGCCGAAGCGGTCGCCCGCTATCTCAACATTCCGCTGGGCAAAGCCAGCGTCAGGCGCTTCGCCGATCAGGAAATCTTCGTCGAAATACAGGAGAATGTGCGTGGCGAGGATGTCTTCATCCTGCAGTCCACCTCGTTCCCGACCAACGATCACCTGATGGAACTGCTCATCATGATCGATGCCTTCATGCGCTCGTCGGCCAAGCGCATCACGGCGGTCATTCCCTATTTCGGCTATGCAAGGCAAGACCGCCGCGCCTCGGGCCGCACGCCGATCTCGGCCAAGCTGGTCGCCAACATGATCACGCGTGCCGGGGTCGATCGCGTCTTGACGCTGGATCTCCACGCCGGCCAGATCCAGGGCTTTTTCGACATCCCGACCGACAATCTGTTCTCGGTGCCGGTCATGGCCCGCGATGTGAAGGCGAAATACAAGCGGCTTGCCAATGTCATGGTCGTGTCGCCGGATGTCGGCGGCGTGGTCCGCGCCCGCGCGCTCGCCAAGCGCATCGACGCCCAGCTTGCCATTGTCGACAAGCGTCGCGAGCGCCCTGGCGAATCGGAAGTCATGAACGTCATCGGCGACGTGCGCGGCAAGGATTGCCTGCTGATCGACGACATCATCGATTCGGGCGGTACCTTGTGCAATGCGGCCGATGCGCTGCTTGCCGCCGGCGCCACCAGCGTCACCGCCTACACCACCCATGGCGTTCTGTCCGGCGGCGCCATCGCCCGCATCGGCGCCTCGAAGCTGCAGGAACTGGTCATCACCGATTCCATCCAGCCGACCCAGGCGGTGCTCGACGCCAGCAACATCCGCGTCGTCTCCATCGCCGACCTGATGGGTGAGGCGATCTCGCGCACGGCGACCGAAGAGTCGGTGTCGAGCCTGTTCGACTGAAATCTGCCCGCGATACAGCGCCGCGCGTCCAGAGACGCGCAAAGGACGCTGTAGCACCTTGATTTTGCGCATGATCCTCTCCGAAAAGGTTCGGGGTCATGCGCTAGCGTTCGGCACCCTGATGTTGTCCCTTGAGCCGCGCATATAGCCGCGTGGCGACGCCCCCAGCATGCGCTTGAACATGGTGATGAAGGCCGGCACGCTGTCATAGCCGAGATCGAGCGCTACCCTTGTGATCGGCTCGCCGTCCGCCAGCCGCGGCAAGGCCGCGAACAGGCAGGCCTGCTGGCGCCATGTCGACAACGACAATCCGGTCTGGCGGTGAAAGGCGCGGGTGAAGGAACGCCGGCTCATGCCGACAATATCGGCCCATTCGTCGATCGTCGCGTGCGGCGAGGGTGCTGCGACGAAGCGCCGGCACAGTGCCGCAAGCCTTGGATCCGAAGGAAAAGGCAGGCCGAGCGGCCGTTCCGGCAGGTTCGGGATTTCATGCAGCAGCAGGCTCATGATCAGCCCGCCGCGCCCCTCCAACTCGGCGCCCTGCGGCAGCTTTTCCGATTCCACGATCAGGCTGTGCATCAGATCGGTGATGCCGACGACGCGCAAGCCATCCGGCAGCCCGGCAATGGCGTCCGGCATCACATAGACCGAGCGCATGCTGACGTCGCCAAGCATCTCGACGGAATGCTCGGTGCCGGCGGGTATCCACATCGCATGATCGGGCGGCACCATCCAGCGCCCATGCCGCGTCGTCACCAGCACGACGCCGACAAGCGCATGCAGCAATTGACTGCGGCTGTGACGGTGCTGCGGAACGTGGTAGCCGTCGGGAAATTCGGTCGGCAGGGCCACCGCCGGCCCGACAGCCTGCTCCAGCCATTGCCAGCGGCGCAACAGCCCGAGATCGGTGAACTGGCCGAGATCGGTGTCGCCCGCTTTGAAGATTTCTTTGCCATGCGGCATTGGCTATTGGCCCACTCGCGAAACTATTGGACCAAACCACGAAAGAAGTCGCCCGGCAAGTAACTTATAAGGCAGCGGGGCCATAAGGGCCGCCTGCGGGAGCGTCCGCCAAAAAGACCATGGAGCCTGCGTTGACTGATACGACAGCCACCTCCGCCGCCACGCCGGCGACGGCCAGCCACACTTCGGCGCAAGCGACGGCCTTCACCGTCATCCTTGCGGTGAGCTTCTGCCATTGTGTCAACGACATCATGCAGTCGCTGCTGTCGGCCATCTATCCGCTGCTGAAGGACAATTACCGTCTCGATTTCTGGCAGATCGGTCTTTTGACCTTCACCTTCCAGGTGACGGCGTCATTGCTGCAGCCGCTGATCGGCATGGTCACCGACAAGCGGCCGATGCCCTATTCGCTGCCCTACGGCATGGCGTCCTCGCTGATCGGCCTGATCGTGCTGGCCTATGCCGGACACTATTGGCTGCTGCTGATCGGCGCGTCGCTGATCGGCATCGGCTCGGCGATCTTCCACCCTGAATCCTCGCGCATCGCCCGCTTCGCCTCGGGCGGCAGGTTCGGCCTGGCGCAATCGCTGTTCCAGGTCGGCGGTAATCTCGGCCAGGCCATCGGGCCGCTGCTCGCCGCCTTCATCGTCGTGCCGTTCGGCCAGACGAGCATAGCCTGGTTCGCCGCCGGATCGCTGATCGGCATCGTCGTGCTGTGGCGGGTCGGCGGCTGGTACAGCCGGCTGCGCGCCTCGCTAGCCAACCGCAAGGCGGCAGGCTTCGTCTCGCCCTTCCCGCGCCGCAGGGTGATGGGCGCGCTGGCGGTGCTGACCTTGCTGGTGCTGACAAAAAACGCCTACGTTGCCAGCCTCGCCAGTTACTACACTTTCTACGCCATCGATAAATTCGGCGTTTCGGTGCAGATGTCGCAGGTCATGCTGTTCCTGTTCCTCGGCGCCTCGGCGCTGGGCATCCTGCTCGGCGGCCCGTTCGGCGACCGCTACGGGCAGAAGCCGATGATCTGGTTCTCGATCGTCGGCGTGCTGCCGTTTACGCTGGCCCTGCCCTACGCCAATTTCGAATGGACGATGATCCTGACCGTGCTGATCGGCCTGATCCTGTCCTCGGCCTTCTCGAACATCGTCGTCTTCGCCCAGGAACTGGTGCCCGGCCGCGTCGGCATGATCGCCGGCATCTTCTTCGGCTTCGCCTTCGGCATGGGCGGCATCGCCGCCGCTGTGCTTGGCGTCGTCGCCGACATGAAAGGCATCGACTTCGTCTTTCAGGTCTGCTCGTATTTGCCGCTGCTCGGGCTGCTGACGGTTTTTTTGCCGAACATGAAGGAGGCGAGGAAGCTCGAAGCTGGAACCACTATCGGGTGAACCTTGAGTTGGCTTGCCCCGGCGACGCCGGCTTCGGCTCTGTCAGCCGCTTTCGTAGTTCATGCCGTCGACATCAAGGCTTGGGGTCAGCCACTCGGGAAAGCCACCTTCGAACCGGCGTGATGCCCAGCCTCGCGCCCTCAGGATTGCCAGCGCGTCGGCAGAGAGAACGCACTGGACACCACGGCAATAGGCGACGATGACCTTCTGTCGTGGAAGCTCGGCAAGTCGTTCTTCCAGCTCACCCACGGGAATGTTGATCGCACCCGGCAAATGCCCGGCCGCGTATTCCTCTTGCGGCCGGACGTCGAGCAACACGACTTCTTCGTCCCGCATGCGGCGCACCAGTTCCTCGCGCGAGATGCTCTCCAGCCTGTCCGGCCGGCTCATAGTGTCATCGATAAGCTCGCGGATTTGCTCGCGCCTGTGGTTCGCAAGGCTGCGCAGCGCCCCAAGCACGTTTTCGATTGGACCATCGGCCAATCGATAAAGGACGCGTTTCCCGTCTCGCCGGGTCTGCACCAAGCCGGCCCGCTTGAGCTGTTGAAGATGCTGCGAGGTGTTGGCCATGGCGATGCCGGAAAGTTGCGTCAGCTGCTCCACGGCCAGTTCGCCGTCGGCAATGTGGCGCAGAAGAACCAGCCGGTGTGCATGCCCCAGCGTGCGGGCGAGATCGGCTATTTCGTCAAAGATCGGATGATGGACATCTGCGTTTTTCATATCGCATGATACAATAATCAAACGATCAATCAATACATTGAACGTTTTATTTGAAACGGCTAGTGTCTGGCGCCGTGACAGGAAGCATGGACAAGGCAGGAGCAAAAAATGAACGAGCAGTTGGAGTTCGTTGTCCGCGCAGCCGCGATCGGAACGGGGGCGACGGCGGTGATGGATCTCTGGGGATTGTTTCTGAAACGAACGTTGGCGATTCCGCCGCTTGATTATGCTTGGGTCGGCCGCTGGATCGGCCACTTTCCGCGAGGACGTTTCGCACATACGAATATCGCTCAGGCGCCCCAAATTCGCGGCGAAACGCCGATTGGCTGGGTCGCGCATTACGCGATCGGCATCATCTTTGCTGCATTGCTGATGGCAGTATGGGGCCTCGACTGGGCACGAGACCCGACATTACTTCCCGCCCTTGTTGTCGGCATGTCCACTGTCGTTGCCCCGTTTTTCATAATGCAGCCGGCCTTTGGAGCCGGAATTGCAGCCTCGAAAACGCACAATCCGAGCACCGCGCGTCTGCGCGGCCTCATCACTCATCTGTCCTTCGGCGTCGGGCTGTATGCCGCTGCATTGTTTTCCGCACACCTGTTCCCGATCTGATACTGGTCGATTGCGGTCGGCTTTCAGGACACAACCCCAATATTTTGCAAATGCGGGAGCAAGCACGAAATTCAAAAAGCGAGACACTGCCCACCCGCGTTCGCCACCCGCCTTTGGCTTGCACCCCGCCCCACCTTCCGCTATAGAGCCGCCACCCGCGTAGACACCCTTGGAGGCAACGCGGCGGAAGGCTGTCCGGCCTCACGTGATCCCAAAAAAGATTTTGGACCAGATCATGTAAGGCCATGACGGCTTTCGACGTTTACGGCCCAGGCATCTCGCCGGCCGCGAACGCTCCAGAACAACGCGAAAGGAAATGCCATGAGCCAAGCTTCTTACGAGCTCAAGGCCGAAGCGCGCGAACAGGTCGGTAAGGGGTCCGCCCGTGCAGTTCGCCGCAACGGTAAAGTGCCTGCAGTAATCTACGGCGACAAGCAGCCTCCCCTGGCGATTGCGCTGACCTACAAGGACATCTACTACAAGATCCATGGCGGCGGGTTCCTGACCACAATCGCCACGATCGATGTCGACGGCAAGAAGATCCAGGTCCTGCCGAAGGACTACCAGCTCGACCCGGTCAAGGATTTTCCGGTCCATGTCGACTTCCTGCGCATCGGCAAGGACACCGAAGTCAATGTCGACGT
Source organism: Mesorhizobium sp. WSM4829 (assembly GCF_055811475.1). Lineage (NCBI taxonomy): Bacteria > Pseudomonadati > Pseudomonadota > Alphaproteobacteria > Hyphomicrobiales > Phyllobacteriaceae > Mesorhizobium > Mesorhizobium sp. WSM4829. The sequence continues at coordinate 44,124 of NZ_JBVVQJ010000028.1, forward strand.
GCCGGTCCACTTCATCAACGAGGACAAGTCGCCCGGCATCAAGCGCGGCGGCGTGCTCAACATCGTGCGTCACGAGGTCGAGTTCCACTGTCCGGCCAATGCGATCCCGGAATTCATCACCGTCGATCTAACCGGCACCGATATCGGCGATTCGATCCACATCTCGGCGGTCAAGCTGCCGGCCGGCGTCAAGCCGGTGATCTCCGACCGCGACTTCACCGTCGCGACCATTGCCGGCTCCGCGGCGATGAAGCCGGAGGCTGAAGAGACGGTCGAAGCGGCTGAACCCGAAGCGGCTCCTGCCGACGAAGAGAAGTAATCCTTTCCGCTCGGAGGTGACGATGCTGCTGTTTGCAGGCCTCGGCAATCCGGGCGCGAAATACGCTGACAATCGGCACAATGTCGGCTTCATGGCGGCGGACGCAATCGCCCGCCGCCATTCCTTTTCGCCCTGGTCGAAAAAGTTCCAGGGCCTGATCGCCGAAGGCACGCTTGCCGGCGAAAAAATCATCCTGATCAAGCCGCAGACCTTCATGAACCTGTCCGGCCAGTCGGTCGGCGAGGCCCTGCGCTTTTACAAGCTCGACGCTTCGGCGCTGACCGTCTTTTATGACGAGATCGACCTTGCCGCGGGCAAGGTGCGGGTCAAGGTCGGCGGCGGTTCCGGTGGCCACAACGGTATCCGCTCGCTCGAGCAGCATGTCGGCAAGGATTTCCGCCGTGTGCGCATTGGCGTCAGCCACCCCGGCGTCAAGGAAATGGTGCATGGCCATGTGCTTGGCGATTTCGCCAAAGCCGACCGCGAGTGGCTGGACGTGCTGCTCGACACCATCGCCGACGATGCCGGACTGCTTGCCAAGGGCGACGACAATTCCTTCATGAATCGCGTGACGCTGGCCTTGCGCGACAAGCTCACGCCGACGGGCGACGACGACCGCCCGCCACCCAAGGCACCGAAAGCACAAAGCCACGTTCGCCAGGCGCGGCAGCAGCAGCCGGCAGCCAAGCTGCCCGAAACCGGCCCGATGGCCGCCATGCTGAAGAAGCTGTTTGGCGGCAAGGATTGAGCCTGGCCACGGATCGGGGCTGCAGGGCTTGACGTTCGTCACCCGTTTCGCCCATAGCCCTCATCAAATTTCGATTTCCCGATAGGACCGGATAAAAATGGGTTTCAAATGCGGCATCGTTGGCTTGCCCAACGTCGGCAAGTCGACGCTTTTCAACGCGCTGACCAGGACGGCGGCGGCGCAGGCCGCCAACTATCCGTTCTGCACCATCGAACCGAACACCGGCGAAGTGGCGGTGCCCGACCCGCGCCTGCAAAAAATCGCGGCGATCGGCAAGTCGAAGGAGATCATCCCGACCCGCATCTCGTTCGTTGACATTGCCGGCCTGGTGCGCGGCGCCTCGAAAGGCGAAGGGCTGGGCAACCAGTTCCTGGCCAATATCCGCGAGGTCGACGCCATCGTCCATGTGCTGCGCTGCTTCGAGGATGACGACATCACCCATGTCGAGGGCCGCATCGATCCCGTCGCCGACGCCGAAACCGTCGAGACCGAGCTGATGCTCGCCGATCTCGACAGCCTCGAGCGCCGCATCGTGCAGTTCCGCAAGCGCGCTTCCGGCAAGGACAAGGAGGCGCTGACCGTGCTTCCGATGATGGAAGCCGCCCTTGAGCTCCTGCAGGCCGGCAAGCCGGCCCGCATCCTGCTCAAAAACATCTCCACGGAGGATCTGCGCATCCTGCAGGGGCTGAACCTGCTGACATCGCACCCCGTGCTCTATGTCTGCAATGTCGCCGAGGCCGATGCTGCCACCGGCAACCAACATACCGAAGCGGTCGAACAGATGGCTGCCGCGCAAGGCGCCCGCACCGTGGTGATTTCGGCGGCGATCGAGGCCGAGGTCGCGCAGCTTAGCGACGAAGAGGAAATGGAATTTTTGGCGACCCTGGGGCTCGACGAACCCGGCCTGAACAAGGTGATCCGCGCCGGCTACGAGCTGCTGCAGCTCATCACCTATTTCACCGTCGGGCCGAAGGAGACGCGCGCCTGGACCGTGCACAAGGGCGCCAAGGCGCCACAGGCTGCAGGCGTCATCCACACCGATTTCGAGCGCGGCTTCATCCGCGCCCAGACCATCGCCTACAACGACTTCGTCACGCTGGGCGGCGAAGTCGCGGCCAAGGAAGCCGGCAAGGCGCGCGACGAAGGCAAGGAGTATGTCGTCCAGGACGGCGACATCATGCTGTTCAAGTTCAACACCTGAGCTGACCGACGGCGCCTTCTTCCTTCTCTGGTGCCAAGCTGGAACACCCCTCATCCGACCTCGCTTCGCGAGGCCACCTTCTCCCACAAGGGGAGAAGGAAGAGCCGTTCCGGCGCGGCTTGACTGCCCGCAACGCCCGGTCTAAGGGGCGTCTGCACCGGCCCTGCTTTCGTCGAAAGCGCGTGCAATCCGAAACGACGCGCCCGCTCCAACCTATCCTTTTGGCCTCAGCAACGGAGACCCGGCGATGATCAAGGCATTCGTCGTGGACAATGATCGCCTGCGCCTTGCCGACGATCTCCTGGCAAACAGCGACCAAATCGTCTGGGCCGATCTTGTGAGCCCGACAAAGGAAGAGGAAGCGGCCATCGAGGCCTGGCTCGGCGTTGCCATTCCGACGCGCGAGGAGATGGAGGAGATCGAGATTTCGAGCCGCCTCTATGTCGAGGACGGCGCCTATTTCATGACCGCCATTCTGCCGGCCCAGACCGAGGCCGACGATCCCCTGATGTCGCCGGTCACCTTCGTGCTGGCCGGCAACAGGCTGATCACCGTGCGCTACCACGAACCGAAGGCCTTCAAGACGTTTCCGCAGCGCGCCGAGAAGGTGGCGACCGGCTGCACCAGCGGCGACACCATCCTGATCGGCCTGCTGGAGGCGATCGTCGACCGCCTCGCCGACATTCTGGAGCGTGCCGGCCGCGATATCGAGACGATCTCGCGCGACATCTTCCAGCCAAGCTCGACCAAGGCTTCGAAGCGCAATCGCGATTTTCAGGAATTGCTGAAAGCCATCGGCCGCAAGGAGGACATCGCCTCCTCGATCCGCGACAGCCTGATCTCGCTGCAGCGGCTCGCCGGCTTCCTCACCCACGCTTCGACCCAGACCAAGATGAGCAAGGACATCCGCGCGCGCATCAAGACCTTGTCGCGCGATGTGCTGTCGCTCGCCGACCACGCCACCTTCCTGTCGCAGAAGATCAACTTCCTGCTCGACGCGACGCTCGGCATGATCTCGATCGAGCAGAACGCCATCATCAAGATCTTTTCCGTCGCCGCGGTCATCTTCCTGCCGCCGACGCTGGTCGCCTCGATCTACGGCATGAATTTCAACGTCATGCCCGAACTGACCTGGAACTTCGGCTATCCTTTCGCCATTGGCTTGATGATCCTCTCGGCGATCCTGCCCTTCTGGTATTTCCGCCGCCGCGGCTGGCTGTAGAGGCTTCGGAGCTTCCATTCCCGTTGAGCGTGATGGCCTGGCGCACCAGAAATGACTTGACCGCCCCGCCTGCATCCGGGAAACCCGATCCGTGTCGATCGTACAATCTTGAACCGGATTCCAGACCATGACCGGAAAGAACGAAAAGACTTGGGCCTATGAGGATTTCGTCGAGGGCGCCTCGCTCGACCTCGGCACGAAGCTGGTGAGTGCGGCCGAGATCATCGAATTCGCGCAAGAGTTCGATGCGCAGCCGATGCATCTCGACGAGTCGGCGGGCAGGGCCAGCATCCTTGGCGGGCTGGCGGCCTCCGGCTGGCACACCTGCGCGATGTTCATGCGCATGCTGTGCGACGCCTTCCTGCTGGACTCGACCTCGCAGGGCGCCCCTGGTGTTGATCAGGTCCGGTGGAAGAGGCCGGTGCTGGCCGGCGACATCTTGAGCGGCAGCACCACCGTCCTTGCCAAGCGTCTGTCCAGATCCAAGCCGCAGCTCGGTCTCGTCACTCTGCGCAGCGAGCTTTTCAACCAGCGTGGCGAAGGCGTCTTCGAACTCGAGAACACGGTCATGTTCCTCGCCCGTGATGCCGCACAGGGCCGCTCATGACATTGGACGAGTTCTTCTGCATCGGCGTCACCGTCACCCTCGGCTCGCATAGATTCGAGCCCGAGGCGATCAAGGCGTTCGCCAGGAAATACGATCCGCAGATATTCCATCTCGACGAAGAGGCGGCGAAGAACAGCGTGTTCGGCGGCCTGTGCGCCTCCGGCTGGCACACAGCTGCAACCTGGATGAAGCTGAACCTCGAGACCGGCGTGGCGGCCGAAGGCGCCCGCTGGGCCGGCGCTGGGCCCGCCCCCGAATTCGGCCCCTCGCCCGGCTTCAAGAACCTCAAATGGCTAAAACCCGTCTATGCCGGAGAAACCGTGACCTTCACCCGCACCGCGCTTGCCCACCGCCCCATCGCATCGCGGCCGGGCTGGCGAGTGCTGACGCTGCGCTCGGAAGCTTTCGATTCGACCGGCGACAAGGTCATCGAGTTCGAAAGCGCCGTGCTGGTGAAGGTGGAGTGAGCGCCCTTCTTCCTTCTCCCCTTGTGGGAGAAGGTGGATCGGCGCGTAGCGCCGAGACGGATGAGGGGTGCTCCAGCTTGGCACTGCGGCACTCCGTGCAGCACCCCTCATCCGACCTCGCTTCGCGAGGCCACCTTCTCCCACAAGGGGAGAAGGAAAGAGCACTTCAATGCCCTTCGAACCCGATCAGCGTCCTGACCGGCACGCCGAGCGCCTCGAGCTTGTCGCGACCACCGAGGTCCGGCAGGTCGATGACGAAGCAGGCGGCGAGGATGTCGGCGCCGATCTGCCGCAGCAGCTTGACCGCTGCCTCTGCCGTGCCGCCGGTGGCGATCAAATCGTCGACGAGGATCACCTTCTCACCCGGAGACACGCCATCCCTGTGCATCTCCATCTCGTCCAGCCCGTATTCGAGGCTGTAGGCGACGCGCACCGTCTCGTAAGGCAGCTTGCCCTTCTTGCGGATCGGCACGAAGCCGGCCGAGAGCTGGTGGGCGACGGCGCCGCCAAGGATGAAACCGCGCGCCTCGATGCCGGCGATCTTGTCGACCTTCTGGCCGGCATAGGGATGCACCAGCTCGTCGATGGCGCGGCGGAAGGCGCGCGCATTGCTTAGCAGCGTGGTGATGTCGCGAAACAGGATGCCCGGCTTCGGATAGTCCGGAATGGTGCGGATCGAGGCAACCAGCGTGTCTTCGAGCGAAGGTTTCATGGGGCGGCTCTCCGGGCGTTCGTCCGACTTGAAGACGTGAGGGGGAATTTCGGCCGATCGTAACCCGGCGCGGCCGCCGACGGCTACCGCGATGTGGCGCCTGGAAAGAAAATTGTCCGGCAAAGGACCGGAGACGGCTACCTTCGGAGGCGGTCTTCGGAGGCAGTCCTCAGAACATGCAAAAAGGGCGCCCTTCGACGCCCTTTCGATCTCGTGGTTTTCCGTAGCTCAGTGCGCCACGCCGGCCCACACCTTGCGCTTGGTCAGATAGACCAGCGCGCCGAACAGCAACAGGAAAACCAGCACGCGAAAGCCGGTCTTCTTACGGGCTTCCAGATGCGGCTCGGCTGCCCACATCAGGAAGGCCGACACGTCGCGGGAATACTGGTCGACCGTCTGCGGCGAGCCGTCGTCATAGGTCACCTGATCGTCGGAAAGCGGGTTGGGCATCTTCAGCGAGACGCCGGCTATGAAGTACGGATTGTAGTGAGTGCCTTCCGGTATCTCCATGCCCGCCGGCGGCTGCTCGTCATAGCCGGTCAGCAGCGAGTGGATGTAGTCGGGACCGCCCTGGGCGTATTGCGTGAAGATGTCGAAGACGAATTGCGGAAAACCGCGCGTGACGCCGCGCGCCTTGGCCAGCAGCGACATATCGGGCGGCGCAGCCCCGCCATTGGCGGCCGCTGCTGCCTGGTCGTTGGGGAACGGCGCCGGGAAATGGTCGGACGGTATGCCGGGACGCTCGAACATGTCGCCGGCATCGTTGGGACCATCGTTGATCGTGTACTCGGCGGCCAGCGCCTTGACCTGCGCTTCCGAATAGCCAAGATCTTCCAGCGTGCGAAACGCCACCAATTTCATCGAATGGCAGGTGGCGCAGACTTCCTTGAAGACCTTCAGCCCGCGCTGCAACTGCGCCTTGTCGTAGGTGCCGAAAGGCCCGGCGAAGCTCCAGTCCATCTCCTTCGGCTGGTGTATCGGGAAATGCGTCGGCGCGGCGTCGCTGTGCGCCTCCTCCTGGGCGATCACCCCGGTGGTCGCGGCCGCGGTGCCTGCCAGCACAAGGCCGAGCAGCGCCAGCGAGGTGAGAATCGTCTTCATACCAAATCCCCTTGAGATTCTCTGGCGCGCTGTCGTCGTCTCGAGCATGATCTTGTCCGAAAACCGGTCTCCACTTTTCGGCGTCATGCTCAGCCCTTGGTTTCCGGCGCGGCTGTCGCGCGAGCCGGATGCCCGCCACCGCCACCCTTGTTCTTCTCGAGAACTGCCTCGGTGATCGAGTTCGGCAATCGCCGCGGCTTCTCGACCAGGCCCAGCACCGGCAGCACGACCAGGAAGAAGGCGAAGTAGAACAATGTCGCCATCTGCGCCATGAAGACGTAGCTGCCCTCGGCCGGCTGCGAGCCCAGCCAGCCAAGCAGGACGGCATCGATCACGAACAGCCAGAAGAACAGCTTGTACCAGGGCCGGTAGACCGCCGAGCGCACTTTCGAGGTGTCGAGCCACGGCACCAGGAACAGCATGGCGATGGAGCCGAACATCGCGAGCACGCCACCGAGCTTGGAGTTGATCGGCCCGATATTGAAGGTGATGGCGCGCAGGATCGCGTAGAACGGCAGGAAGTACCATTCCGGCACGATGTGGGCCGGCGTCTTCAGCGGGTCGGCGACGACGTAGTTGTCCGGATGGCCGAGAAAGTTCGGCAGGTAGAAGACGAAATAGGCGAAGATGAACAGGAACACCAGCATCCCGAACGCGTCCTTGATGGTCGCGTAAGGGGTGAAGGCGACGGTATCGGTCTTCGATTTGACCTCGATGCCGGTCGGGTTCGACTGGCCGACCACATGCAGCGCCCATATGTGCAGCACAACGACGCCGGCGATCATGAACGGCAGCAGGTAGTGCAGTGAAAAGAAACGGTTCAGCGTCGGGTTGTCGACAGCGAAGCCGCCGAGCAGAAGCTGCTGGATCCATTCGCCGACCAGCGGAATGGCGGTGAAGAAGCCGGTGATGACGGTCGCGCCCCAGAACGACATCTGTCCCCAGGGCAGCACATAGCCCATGAAGCCTGTCGCCATCATCAGGAGATAGATGATGCAGCCGAGGATCCACAGAAGCTCGCGCGGCGCCTTGTAGGAGCCGTAATAGAGGCCGCGGAAGATGTGGATGTAGACGGCGACGAAGAAGAACGACGCGCCGTTCGAATGCAGATAGCGCAACAGCCAGCCCGAATTCACGTCGCGCATGATCTTCTCGACCGAATCGAAGGCGAGACTGCTGTCCGCCGCGTAGTGCATGGCCAGCACGATGCCGGTCAGCATCTGCGCCCCCAGCATGAGCGCCAGGATGCCGCCGAAGGTCCACGCATAATTGAGGTTGCGCGGCACCGGATAGGCGACGAAGCTGTCATAGACCAGCCGCGGCAGCGGCATGCGGGCGTCGACCCAGCGTCCGACACCGGTCTTGGGCGTATAGGTCGAGTGTCCCTCGCTCATCGAAATGTCCCCTCGCCTCAGCCGATACGGATCTTGGTGTCGGAAATGAACTGGAATACCGGCACCGACATGTTCTCCGGCGCCGGTCCGCCGCGGACGCGGCCGGCGGTGTCGTATGTCGAACCGTGGCACGGGCAGAACCAGCCGCCGAACTCGCCTTCCTGGCCGAGCGGAATGCAGCCGAGATGGGTGCAGACCTGGACCATCACCATCCAGGCCTCCTTGCCCGGCGTGGTACGGTTGGCGTCGGTCGCCGGCGCATCGGCCGGCAGATTGGCGTTGCGGGCGAGCGGATCCTTGAGCTCGGCCAGATTGACCGCCTCGCCGTCCTTCATCTCTTGTTCGGTGCGATTGCGCACCACCACCGGCTTGCCGCGCCATTTCACGACAAGCGACGTTCCCGGCGTCAGCGAGGAGACGTCGACCTCGACTGAGGCCAGCGCCAGCGTCGAGGCATCCGGGCGCATCTGGTCGATGAACGGCCAGGCGACGGCACCGGCGCCGACCACCGCGGCCATGCCCGTGGCGACGTAGAGAAAATCACGACGGTTGGGATCCTGGATGTCGGTTGCGCTCACGGGTGCCTGATCCTTTCGCCTCTTCCGTGCCGGTGGCCGAGGCTTGTTCCCCGCTCTTTCACGCCAACCCGACAGCGCATGGCGAACAGGCTAGCGAATTCCTCCGGCAATTGGCCTTCGGTTTATGCGTGAAGCCCGTTTTTGTCCAGACGGGTGAAGGCACAAGGGCAGATTGTCGCGGGGACGCAATTCGACGGCGGACGGCGTGGCGACGGGCACATGTTGAACACGGCGAAAACGAGCGAAATCAACCCGCGAAGCAGCGCCTGCGTTGTCTCGACAGGAGACCCAGCCTCGGTCTATCCTCGGCTCATGGCGCATGTCATCGACCGCGACAAATGGGCCAGGACGCCCGACCGCTCGCCCGACCATTGGCAGGGCGAACTGCAGTGCGGCGCCTACGGCTCCAGAAGCTGCCTGATCTTCAACCATCTGCCGGAGATCGGCGGCGGCCCGCGGCTGCACATGCATCCCTATTGCGAGATTTTCATTATCCGCGCTGGCACCGGCCTGTTCACCGTCGGCGACCGGCAGATCGAGGCGTCGGCTGGCCAGATCCTGATCGTGCCGCCGAACACGCCGCACAAATTCACCAATCTCGGCCCAGGCCCGCTGGAGACCACCGACATCCACGAAAACGGCAGCTTCATCACCGAATGGCTCGAGTAGGCCATGATCACGAACCGAAAGTCCGCGTCAGCGAATAGCTGAACCGGTTTTCGGAAAAGACCACGGTCAAACTGGTGGTGAGAATCCGACGCTTGGTACCCGAGGTTAGACAACCGCTTTGGTGGAGAGCGGAAGTACCAGGAATTGTCATCTGTAGCAGGATTGAGGTCCAAAACTGCCATTCGATGATGCGTGTAAGCGAAGATCCAAAATTTTCTGGAATCTTGCGGATCTTCGCTTGGGTGCCGTCTCGGCTCTTCCAAAACATTCGGGCCACCCGGGAAATGTCGGCTCAGTCGAGGCTGGCCGGTGACGAGAACGGCCGATTGGCATCCACCACGAAGATGGCCAGCTCGTCGAGATCGGTGGTGCCGGCGTTGAACACCTCCATCGGCGTGTCGGCCCCGTGTCCGGTCATGGACGCGCCGGCTTCAGTCCGCCAAAGAGGTCGGATCGCACGAAGGTCCGCTTGTCGCGCGACCGCGCCGGGCATTGGCAATTTGGCTGCACTGTAAATGCCGGCTGCGGCAGCCATCCTGACACAGACATGTCTCCGCCTGCCCTTCGCTCGTTAAACTCATCGCAGCTCGGGCGATATCGCTTGAGGCCAGGTTCGGTCCCAAGCGTGAACAGCCAGACCTTGCAAAATCACGGTTCGGATGCGCAGTCGCAGTAATGGAAGGTGGCGAGGTAGCCGGGGAGTACACGCATGAACTCCTGTTGATGGGTCCAAGCTCTGCATTCGGCCATGGAGGTCATGGGTTTCACCTGGGGGAGCGTGATTAGCTTCCCCTGGTTGGTCAGATGGATTGTGACAGCGATAGCGGTGAACATGGCGCGGTCATCCATCGACTTCAGGCTGGCGACATTGTGACTGCCGGAGTTGGGACGAACGTCGTCCGAGGCAACCTTGTTGACATGATCAGGGCCACACAATCGTGCGGTGCGGGAATCTGCTTTTGCAGCGGTCTGCGCTGCCAAAAGAAGCGCCAGAGCAATGATGAGCTTGGTGCGATTCATTTCGTCCTCCGTTCCATCCGGTGCTGCTGGGATCGCTTGGAAGCGACGGCCGAATGGGCTAAGCTAGGAAGCGCGCCAGGAAGGTGAAATGTCCCGAACGGCCCCTGAAATTGACCTGAAATCTGCTGAAACGATCACGTTTCGCGGTTTTGTCTTGACGAAATGCAAGGAACTCCGAACCGTCAAAGGCAAAGCGGTCAATCTTCGCAGCCAGTCCGCCGAGGTGCTCTCCGCGCTCGCGGCGCGACCGGGCGAGATCGTGTCCAAGGATGCGCTGATGCAGGCGGTTTGGCCCGATACCTTCGTCACCGACGACAGCCTCACCCAATGCATTGCCGATATTCGCCGCGCGCTGGGAGACGACGCGCATGTGATCGTGCAAACCCTGCCCAAGCGAGGTTACCGGCTGAATGCCGATCCATCGGACGCGGCGGTCCCAAACGGCTCGGACGGCACGGAGCGCGCCAACACACTGTCTTCGCCACGCAATCTCATCCTTGCTGCACTCGTCGCGGTGGTCATCGCTGCATTATACGGAGCGGAGATGTGGCAATCCGCTCCAGTTCGTTCGAGTGACATGCCGAGGATTGCGGTACTTGCCTTCGAGGACATCAGTACCGGCGCGGACGTGGGATATCTCAGCGACGCCGTCGCTGAAGGGATCATAACCGAGCTTGCGCGGAGCAAGACTTATGCCGTCATCGCGCGGAACTCGAGCTTCAGGTATCGCGACCAACCGGTTGACGTCAGGCAGATTGGAGATGATCTCGGCGTCGACTACCTGCTCGAAGGCAGCCAGCAGAAGATCGGAGATCGCCTGAAAGTGACTGCCCAGTTGCTGAATGCGCATGACGGATCGCATCTCTGGGCCAACACCTACAACCGGGAGATCGGTGATCTCTTTGTTGTACAAGAGGAGATCATCCGCACACTTGCGGATCGGGTCGGGCGCCAGATCCAGCGCCCTCTGCCAGAGAGCGGTGCCGCCCGGGTCAGCGCGCTTCACTATCACCTGTTGGGAGTCGCGGAGATCCGCAAGGACAATTCTGCCGAGAGGAACGCGCTGCTGCGGCAGTTCAGCCTCAAGGCGATCGAAGCGGATCCAAACGCCCAGTTCGGCTATATCGGGCTGGCCTGGTCCTATCGCTTTGATGCGACATTCGGGTGGCACGAGCAGGAGCATAACCGGGACGAGGCTTTGAAGCTCGGCGCCGAGTACGCCGACAAGGCCATCCTGCTCGCTCCCGATGATGCCGAGGCGCACAATGTCCGCGCCCGCATCCATGCCGAAGCCGGAGAGATCGAGCAGGCCCTTGCACGGTTCGATCAGGCAATTGAGTTGAACCCCAGCAACTCAAACATCCTCGCCGGCAGTACGGACCCATTGCTGTATGTTGGCCGCACCGACGAAGCGATCGATCGGATCGAGCAGGCCAAGGGCATCGACCCTTTCCACCCTGACTGGTTCCACTGGCAGATGGGCTGGGCGCTCTGGGAAAAGAATGATTGCGGCGCTGCGCTGACGGCGATGCGGAAAATGTCCAGAATCCAAAGCGGCGCATACCGGATGCTTGCGGGGATCCACGCTTGTCTGGGAAACGATCGGGAGGCAAAGGAAGCGCTTGCGGTTTTCCTCAAAGACTCACCCAGCCACTCCATCAGCAAAGAACGCGGGGAATGGGAAAGGATTTGGACCGCACCCGGAAGCCTCGACCGCTGGATCGGACACATGCGGATCGCGGGGCTGCCGGAGTGACGGCTGACCGTATGCGATCCGGCAGAGACTGATTGGCCGCCAAACCTTTGAAGTCTTAGTGCGTATAAGCGCTGATTGCCCTCAAAGTGGCATCATCCTTCGCAAGGAATTTGAGTGCGGGAACATCGGCAACCGGGCCGACTTGCGCCAAAGTGCGCTCGCACTTCTGGAACGGGTCGAGTTCGGCATTTCGTCTTCGGTACCATCAGATTCTCAACACTATTGTCTATTTCATTTGGCGCCGAGCCTGGCCAGCACGGCCTTGGGGATGTTGTATTCCCGGATCACCGCGTCGTGCTTGCGCAAGCCGCACAATTCGCGCTGGATGAAGTAGGCGTGGACCGCCTCGGCCGCGTCCCTGAGCAGCCGGGCACGTTGATCGCCATCGTCGCCATGTTCACGCAATCTCGCCAGCGTCTCATCCACGCGTCGGCCGGCGCGGCCGAGCGCCGCCGCCTTTTCGCCGAGGATTTCATGGCCGAGCAGGTCGAGCGCGCTTTCCTGCGCCCCCGACCGTCCGAAATTCGATGGCATTCGCACCGACATGATTCACTCCGGTTTTGCTGAAATCTGGCCCTACTCCGCCGGCCGAGTCTCCTCCAGCACGCTCTCCTCGTTGAACAGGAAGCCGCCGGACTGCCGCTTCCACAGCCGCGCATAGAGCCCATCGAGCGCGACCAGCTCGTCATGCGTGCCTTGCTCGACGATGCGGCCGCCGTCGAGCACCACCAGGCGATCGAGTGCGGCGATGGTCGACAGCCGGTGCGCGATGGCGATGACCGTCTTGTTCTCCATCAGCCGCACCAGATTTTCCTGGATGGCCGCCTCGATGTCGGAATCGAGCGCCGACGTCGCCTCGTCAGTATGGATGGAAAAGCGAGGCGGCCGCTCATGAGGCTCGCCCAAGGGCGGGAAGGCGCCGACCGCCGACGGCGTTTTCTCAAGGAGCAGAACGGACGGAAGGGTTTAACAATGTCTCAAGCTGGTGACAGGCCGTACGACTGGGTGACGGCGTTGGCTTTCTACTCGGGAGCCGCCGTGCTTGTCCCAAGCCTCGCCGCCTTGGTCGTTAGCCTTCTGGCGGTCGCCTTGGCATTGCTATAGCAACGAGATGGCTGTCCTGCGGCGGCTCCGAGACTGCTGGCCTCTTCAGTTGCATTCGGATGCGGACGGAGTATCCTTAAATTTGGGCGCGTTGCTGCGCCTAGTGCTCGGGCGTCCTCGCACGAGCGAAATTGGGGAGTGGCAGGCATGTCCGAGGCAATGCATTCGGCGGCGCCGCATCATCTTCCGCCTTTCATAACGGCCCCCGGCGAGACCGATGTGTTGTTCACGGGGTCGGTCATCTTCCTTGTGCTGGCCGTGATGGGGATTGGAAGTTTGTACTTCTGGCTCCATTCCTTGCCGGAGCGCATGTCCCACGGCGGCAGTCAGATCCAGTTCCAGCTTGTGGCGGTTCTGTCGCTGCTGGCGTTGTTCACCCACATCCATGCGTTCTGGATTGCCGCGCTGTTTCTGGCGCTCGTCCCCGTGCCCGACTTCTGGACGCCCCTGGCCAGCATGGCCGACTCGCTCGCCAGGATGGCGACGGGGCGGTTTCGATCCCCCGCCGCGGAGGCGCCGTCTGAGCCGGCTCCCGAGGTGCTTGCCAACTATACGCCGGTCAAAGTGGAGGCCGTACCTCCTCCGACCCCCTTGGAGAAAGCCCGAAGCGACCCCCGCGACGAAATCGCCAAGACGCATGCGCCGGAGCCGTCCGACCGCCATCAGCGCCAGCCGGTGTCGGTGGGAGGTCATGAACGATGATCGAAGTTCTGCTTTGTTCGGTCCTGACCGTCCTGCCCGATTTTCTCGTCCGCCGCTTCGTACAGGGAAAGAGGATTGGTCACGAGATCACGCTCTATTCTGTATGGTATGAGCTGCGATACGGAATAACGGCGTGCATAGCTCTGACAGTGATTCTGCTGACGCTCATTCTCTACTATCATCCGTCGACGTCGAGTGCGATTTCGTTCTTTCGCACCATTCCCATCCTCCCCGAAGGCTCCGGCCGCGTCGAGGAAGTCTATGTGGGCATAAGGGACAAGGTCGAGGCTGGCCAGCGCATCTTCAGGCTTGACAGCTCGGAGCAGGAAGCGGCGCTCGAGACCGCGCGACGGCGGATATCGGAGATAGACGCGGCGCTCGAATTGGCAAAAACCGAGCTGGTAGGGGCCGACGCCCGCATTCAGGAAGCGCAAAGCTCGTACAAGCAGGCCTTGGACGAACTCGAAACCAAGACCGAACTTCAACGGCGAAACGCCAGCACGGTCGCGCAGCGCGAGATCGAAAAGCTCGCCAACATCGTGGAAGGGCGGCAGGCCGCCATTTCCGCCGTCATGGCAAGCAAGCAGTCCGTCGAATCGCAGATTTCGTCCGTGCTGCCGGCGCAGAAGAAAAGCGTCGAGGCGGCGCTTGCCCAGGCCCAGGTCGAACTGGACAAGACAGTCGTCTACGCCGGGGTCGCCGGCACGCTGGAGCAATTCACCCTGCGCAAGGGAGACATCGTCAATCCCTTTATGCGGCCCGCCGGCGTTCTCATACCGGCGGAAGCCGGACGGAAGGCTCTTATAGGGGGCTTCAGCCAGCTCGAAGCCCAGGTCATGAAGGTCGGCATGGTTGCCGAAGCGACTTGTATTTCGATGCCTCTGACGATCATTCCAATGGTGGTCACCGAGGTTCAGGATCTCATCGCGACCGGTCAGGTTCGGGCGTCGGATCAGTTGATCGACGCCCAACAGGTGGTCCGGCCCGGAACGATCACCGTCTTTCTGGAGCCGCTGTTCGCGGGAGGGTTCGATGGCGTGCCTCCAGGCAGCAGTTGCATCGCCAACGCCTACACCAACAATCACGACCGACTTGCCGAGGAAGATTTGGGCACAGCGCACTGGCTGTTCCTGCACGTCATAGATACGGTCGGGCTGGTGCATGCGATCATATTGAGATTCCAGGCGCTCCTTCTTCCGGTGCAAACACTCGTATTTTCGGGCGGGCATTGAGGAACCGACGCGCCGTCGAACATGCGGCCAAAGAAAATACCGTCATGTGCACCAAAGTGCGATCTAAGCTCGCCATGGCCGTTCGTGATTAAATGGAACGGGATTTGAACCGACATAACGCGGAGCAACAACGACGTCTCAAGGGATCAATGCGGCAAGTCATACGCTTGGCCTGCCGACCTTAGTTGCTCAAGTGTTTTTCCGGCGCAACTTCCCGACCAATCTCCGCCAACTGGCTCGGCCTTGCCTCGCATGGTGATTGTGCCGGCCTGATTGTCGGGGGTTATATAAACGGCAACCCCGTCTGGACCAATTTTGGTCAAGTAGTAAGCACGTACGATGCCGCTTAATTCGCAACGCACCAAGAAAGGAAAGTCATCGAACGATCCATCTTGGGCATGTGCTTCAGGGCTATACATGCAGGCAAGCGACGATTGCACAATGACAGCGAAAACTGTTCCTGTAGATAGCCAACGAGCCTTCATGCGAATATCCTTCCTAGGCCAAATATACACCATTGATTGCCGTTCCTTGACACCCGGTTCCGAATAAGCTCGATGGCGCCTTCGCCACGCGTCACCGACACGATCAATGCGAAAGCATTATCGGCAGCCGGACGTCCGACAGGATGCCTTTCGTAGCCCCACCGAGCACGAAATCCCTCAGTCTGGTGTGACCGAACGCTCCCATGATCATCAGGTCGGCGCCGATTTCGATCGCTCGCTCCTGAAGCGACACCTCGACCGGGCAATCCTCGGATACGAATGGCATGGCCTCGGCTGACAGCCCGCGTAGGTTCAGCCCTTGAGCCATGCGTTGGGCGGCGTCCGTCTCCTGCAGGGACTTCTCGCCCGTCACGGTGAGCACCGTAATCTTGGAAGCGCGGCGCAACACCTGATGTCCATCCGCCACAGCGCGAGCCGCAACACGGCTGCCGTCCCAGGCAATAGCGACTTTGTCCAGCTTTCTTGCCGGCTCGACCTCTGGCAGAAGGATCGTCGGCCTTCCCTACCCGAAGATAATGGCCTGCGCGGTCGTCCTGCTCGTGGGGTTGTTCGCCTCCCAGGCGCAGAGAACGAGATCATAGTAACGCGCTTGAATTGCAGCGGTGTCATTCAGCAAGGGAGCGTTCGACGCAACCGCGTCTGTGGTTGAGTCCACGCCTGCTCGTTTCGCTTCCAGCACAACCTTTGCTAGAAACGCTTCGCCGCGATCCCGGCACAGCAGGCTATCGTTTTCACTAGGGGCCACCTTCTGAATGCAGGGTACGCGACAGCCGTCTAGTCCCAAGGCACGCATCCGCGATGTGCATGGGCCTGCTCACTCGCCCGGATCGTTGACCACGGCCCAACTGTCGTCGGGATCGAATGCCGTGATCTTTTCGGCGAGCGCCGCCGTATCGGGCCCCAGGTCCTTTTCGTAGACTGTGCCGTGCTGGTTTACGACGAAGGTCATGATGCCTGTGCGGTCGTATTCGGCAGGCATCGCGATCAGCCCAAAGCCGGCGATCATGTTGCCGTTGATGACGTAGTCGTACTGGCCGCCGGCGACGTTCGCGCCTTGGCCGTTCAATATGCGGTAGCGGTATCCGAAATAGCCGTCCTCGGCGGCCGTCGCCAACTCGGCCTGGCTGATCAGCGAACCGAACGGGCTTTCCGGCACGCCGTCGCCGGGTTCCCAGTAGAGCCCGTCATATGTCCCGGGCGTACTGATCAGCTTCTGAGCATATTCGCCGACGCCATCCTCATCCCAGTCGGTTTCCTTGTAATCCTCCTGAGCGTCGACATAGGCGCGCAGGTTGGCGACGGTGGTCAGCTCGTTCTCGCCGATCCTGCGGTTGATGACTTCTTCCAGCCCGGCGATCGTATCGAACGCCCATTTGCCCTCCGTCTGCACGACAGGGAATGGAAACGGCCATACCTGGTTACCAAGAAGAAGCGAGCGGCGGTCGGGTGCCAGTTCCTTGACGGCGATGCCCTTCGCCGCCTCTTCGCGGATTTCCGGAAAGCTCGCCTCCACTTCCTTCGACTTCAGCACTTCGCTGGGCGACAGTCCGAGAAGCGAGGCGACGGCCTCCTTGTCATCTTCCTCCAGCGCTTTGCGGAACGCCTCGACGAGTTCGTCGACTGTTGCGAACGGCGTGGGCGTCTCGCCGATGAAGGCATCGAAATCCTGCGTGGTGCTGGTCTGTGCTTCCTGGGCGCCGCCGGCCGAAAGTACGGGAACGCCGAGCGAAAGTGCGAGAGTTGCGGTAATGAGGTATCGGATCATGATCATGTTCCTGAAATAAGCCGGATGTCGCACACGATACGGCAGTTGCTACCGGCGTCCTCCGCCTCGTCCGCCTCCGCCTCGTCCGCCTCCGCCCCCTCCTCTTCCACCTCTGCTCTGCACCTGGCGATGGCCGCCACCCCGGCTATAGGCACCGCGGTTCGAATGGTTGGTCGCAACCCTGCCAGGTCGCGGATTCCCCATCGCCGACGGCTTGCGCGGACGATTGTCGGCGCGCGCAGCCGGCTTTTTCCTGGAGGACTTCTTCTGAGCGACTTTCTTGGCCGCAGGTTTGTTGGCCGCCGGTTTCGCCTTCCTGTGCTGGTCCGAGACGCGTTTTGCATCGGGCCGCTTGGTCCCCGACTTCGGCAGCTTGGCCTGCGGCCGGTCCTTCAAACCTTCGGCGACATTCTTGCGGACATCCTTCCCCTTGAGGTCATGCGCCCGCGCCTGCTTGCCCTTGCCCGACTCCCGGCGGTCCTTGGCCTTGCTGGCAATGTTGTTGAAGTCCTTGCTCTTCAGGTTCTGCTTGAGCTTGTCGCGGTCGATGTTCGCGTTCTTGAGATTGATCTTGTCGCGGTCGATGTTCTTGAGGTCGAGGTCCTTCAGCCTGTCGATGTCGATATTGTCGATGTCGATATTGTCGAAATCGATATCGATGTTGTCGCCGATATCGACGTCGAGATCCACGTCGCCGCCCCAGGTTCCCCAGTCGTCCCAGTCGACCACTGCGGCCCACATCGCACCGGTAGCAAGCGCGGCCCAGTAGGGCGCTGTCGGATAGTAATAGGAGGGGTACGGGTCGTAGGCGATCGGGTCGCCCGCTATGACGTAGTCGGGCTCGTACAGCATTTCGGGGGGATAGGTCGGGATATAGACGGTCTGCGGATCGGCAGACCTGATCACGACATTGTCGCCTTCGTTGACAACCTGCACCTGCTCCGTCGTCTTCAGGTAGTCCTTGGCGACCGCCTCATCGCGCAACTGCTGGATGGCGACGAGCAAATCCTTCTGCTGGTTGGCGGCCGCATTGCCCAACTGTTCGGTCCACTCCAGATCGTCGTTCATCATCTTCACGATCTTGGGATAATTGAGCAGCGAGATCACGCTGCCATCCCATTTGTCGCTCGGCTCGAGGTCGGGAGACTTCGCCTTTTCGTCGAGAAAGCGGGCCGCCTGCACGATCTGTAGCGGATAGAGCGAAGCCGCGATGGTGAGCGCGACGACATCGTCGGGATAAAGCGCGATCGGCGCGGTCAGGATCTTCAGTTCGTCGAGCGTGAGAGGAGCAGGCTCCTCAGTGACGGCGGCCGGTTCGCTGTCGGCCGCCGGCCGCGGAGTCGGAGTGGGGGTCTGGCCGTAGGCAGGCGCACCGAACGGCGCGGAAAGAAGCAGAAGGGCCGCAAGGCCGACTGAAACGAGGCCGAACCTGGACCAATGGGTCATCTGGCTGCTCCTACAGTTGCGATCGCCAAGCTATTTCTTTTGCACGGTGTTGAAAGTGTCGACGTAGCTCCGCCCAACCGCGCGTACGGCGCGACCTATGTCGTCATGGATATCGTCCTGGAGATTGACGAAGGAGACACGCACGCTCCAGTTGGAGCATCGAACCCCCGCCATTGAGCAGCACGATCGAGTGGTTTTCCGCCAGGCGATCGACCAGGTCCAGTGGATGAACGTTCTTCTTCAGCCACGTAACCATTTCCTCGCCTTGGCATTTACGCAGCCAGAACTCGAAATCGAGGGTTCCGCAGTACGCCGCAGAATTCGCGTTGGGCTGAACATCCAGGGGCGGTCCTTGCGCGTCCGATCTGCATCGGTCGGGCATTCCGGCCGCGCCACCGCTGTCGGAGCCTTCGCGAATATGGCTTGCACTGGAAACCGTTTGCGCGGCATCGATATGGTTTGACCGGTCACACGGGGTGAGCCGTCGCTTCAAGCTCGGAACAGAGCCAAACTCACTGGAAAATTGATGCGCCACAGGAACACCCCTTCAATGGCCCTCAACTCTCTATTGTCAAACTACTTTCTCGCGCAGTTCTTAGACACACCATAATTAAAATAAGCTTTGAATTATCGTCCCTCAGCGCTCGCTCACGTCTGCTGTTAAAATGTAACCATGGCAGTAGTCTACGTCAAAAAATCGAGACTTCAATAGCATAGCGATGCAGTTGTTCCATGATAACACCTTGAAATAACGCACGCAAGGGTGTATTGTACGACTTGAAATTAACTGAAATTACAATCAGCGGTTTCATATATAATTATCATACAATTTACCTTAAAGGCGGAAGCAATCGGAGAACTTCTGGCCGCGTCTTCTAGTATTGAACCTGCAACAGGAGGGTATCATGGTTGAATGGGTTCGTGAGCACAGCTTCGCAGCTGTCCTGAAATCGCGACCTTCATGTCTCTAGCCATTTGCTATTATTTCTGCCCCTTTATGGATAAAGATCTCGGCTTAGGAGCGGTGACAGCGACCCCATTGCAGCAGTCATCGTTGGGCAGCTTGGGATCACGATTTCTCCGTCGCTGAAGGCGCTGCTGGCAGGACTGGTTGTCGGGCATCTGCGTATGCGCTTCCCTCTCTTCGGTGGGGCCGGGACTGTACCTCGGGCACGACCTGCTCCGTATCAACCCCATACTGCTCCTCGGGGGACTGGCTGGGGCGCAGATCATGACTGCCGGCATGGCGGCGGTGCAGGACCGCCCGGGTAGTCCGGTTGCCGTCCTTGGCTATACGCCGGCGGTTCCAATCGGCCACATCCTGCTCACAACCTGGGGGACGGTGATCGTGGGCGTGATGGCGAACTGAAATCCGACCTGAGAAAGGGACTTCGGTGGCAGTAGGATTACCCGGCAAGCCCCGATCACGGCAAATGAGGCGCATGTTCCTTTATGCGCTCGTGCAGCAGTTTCGCGTGGTCTGGCCGATCTTCTCCGGAATCCTTCTCGCCATGGTGGGAGCGGGACTAGTCATCGGACGCATAGAGGATTGGCGCGTCGACGAAGCTCTTTACTTCACCTTCGTGACCGGTCTTACGATCGGCTACGGCGACTTCTCGCCGCAGCACCTTCTGACGCGGTTACTGGCGATAGCAATCGGTTTTGCCGGCATAGTGATGACAGGCCTCGTTGCGGCGGTCGCCGTGCAGGCGCTGAGGGCGGCTGACCGCAATCTCCTGAATGAGGCTGGAAATGGGCCCCTTGATCAAAGAGATCCGTAGCAACGTCGTTCTCTGGCTTTTGGCGTTTGTTCCGGTGGTATTCGTCGTCCGGCAATTGGAGCCGGAAGCGCACACGCTGCTCTTTGTGCTCTCTGTGCTGGCGATTGTACCGCTGGCCACCTTGCTGAGCGCGGCTACCGAGTCGGTCGCGTCCAAGACGGGCGATACGGTCGGCGGGCTGCTGAATGCCACGTTGGGAAACCTGACGGAACTGGTCATTGCGCTGGCTGCGCTGCAAGCCGGCCAGTACACGTTGGTGAAGGCTTCTATCGCCGGAGCAATCGTCGCCAATACTCTGTTCATGTTGGGCGCCTCGTTCCTGCTAGGCGGTATCAAGTATCATGTGCAGGAGTACAACAGAGTCAGCGCCAGGCTGCAAACCAGCCTGCTGTTCCTCGCTACGATCGCGATGGTGACACCGTCCATGGTGGCGCAAGTCGATTCCGTTGCCACGTCCGCGTTCACCCAGCAGTTGAGCGTTGGATTGTCGGTGCTGCTCATCGGCGCCTACGCGATGGGCCTGGTCTTCTCGCTGAAGACCCATCGAGAACTTTTCAGCGGAACAGCCCATGCGGAAGACGGCGAAGCGTGGCCGATGGGCCTGGCCCTCGGAACGTTGGCAGCGGTGACATTGCTTGTTGCTCTGGTAAGCGAAGTGTTCGTCGAGTCGGTGCAGGAGGCTGCGGTCACGTTCGGCATGACCCCCGCCTTCGTGGGTTTCATCGTCGTTGCGTTGGTGGGCGGTTCCGCCGAGATGGCGGCGGCGTTTGCCGGCGCGCGAAGGAACCGGCTGGACCTGAGCGTGGGCATCGCGCTTGGGGCCGCATCGCAGATCGCGCTTTTCGTTGCCCCGATGATGGTGCTCCTCAGCTATGTCATCGGCCCTGCTCCGATGGACCTTCTGTTCTGGCCGGGCGCGGTCGTCATGGTGCTTATTGCCACGATAACGGCGTTCCTGATGACCAATGGCGGACGTTCCGCATGGTTCGTCGGAGTGCTGCTGCTGATGGTCTATCTGATCTTCGCCATGACGATCTACCTTCTACCGCCGCAAATCTAGGCAGGTGGGTGGAGCGTGGTTCCGTCACGGCGAATACCAGAGATGAACTCCAAAGGATGGGCTGACCGCAGGTTTGGGCGCGCCAGGAGCGGACTTGGAGAACATGACGTGAGAAAGATAGGCGAGCGGCGTTGGGAGGGCAGATAATGGATTCGGACGGTTCGCGTCCCCGCGTCCATCCTCGTCAGGATCTCACCCGCGTGACGCTGGCGGTGCTGTTCATCGGCAGTCTTCTCATCGCCAGCGTCTGGGTGATGCAGCCGTTTCTGCCGGCGATCGTGTGGGCCACGACGTTGGTGCTTGCCACCTGGCCGCTCATGCTCTGGTTGCAGCGCCATACCGGCAACCGCCGCGGCCTTGCCGTCCTGATCATGACGCTGACCTTGCTGCTGCTTGTGATCGTGCCCTTCTGGCTGGCGCTCAGCACGGTCATCGCGAACATCGACAAGGTTGGCGACCTGGTCCGGACTATCCTGTCGATGCGACTGCCACCGCCACCCAGCTGGCTGGAGGGAGTGCCCCTGGTTGGAGCACGCGCTGCCGAAGCATGGCAGAAACTGAACTCGGCGGGCGCTCAGGAACTGGTCCAAAGACTGACCCCTTATGCCGGAACGCTGACCTACTGGTTCGCGTCCGCCACCGGAAATTTGGGTGGCATGTTCATACATTTCCTGCTGACGACCGCGATTGCCGCGATCATGTATTCGGGCGGTGAACGGGCCGCCGCCACCGCAATTCTCTTCGGTCGTCGGCTGGGCGGCGTTCGTGGAGAGACCGCGGTAAAGCTAGCCGGCCAGGCGATCCGAAGTGTGGCCTTAGGCGTAGTGGTTACCGCCGTTGCGCAAAGCGCTGTAGCGGGTATCGGGCTGGCCGTGGCCGGCGTGCCCTATGCCGCCGTGCTCATGGCATTGATCTTCATTTTGTGTCTGATCCAGCTCGGTCCGGTCCTGGTAATGGCTCCGGCAGTAATCTGGATGTATTATTCGGGCGACACGCTTTGGGCGACGGTGTTGCTGGCCTTTACCATCGTCGCCGCGACGATGGATCAATTTATTCGCCCTGTACTCATCCGCAGAGGCGCCGACTTGCCTATGCTGCTTATCCTGGCCGGGGTCATCGGCGGCCTGGTAGCGTTTGGCATACTGGGCATTTTCATAGGCCCGACGGTTCTGGCGGTCGCCTACACGCTGCTCAATGCGTGGATGGCGGATGGCGATGATAGAGAACCTCCTGGGGAAACGCGATGAAGCCGGCACGCGTTGCTGCTTTTAAGCTAGGCGGCAGCGCCGCGAGCCAAATCGGCTAGTAGGGTGGACTCAATGCGCACGCCCGGCAGTTCATCCTCCAAGCGCTATAGTAACTACCAAGACGCTACCGATTGCCGCCATGGCCAGAGCCATCGGCCAAGGGCTTCTGCCCATATATTTTGCCGAGCCGTGCGCCGATCAAAAACAGCATGGCTACGGCTACCGCGTTCGACGCGCGCATCGCCGTCGGCAGATCGTCGATGAACAGGAACGGTATGCTGGGTGGAAGCGAGATAGGATGACCAGCAAGCAGATTGAAACTGCAGCTCTGACATCCCGAATGTTCACAATGCGGCGATTGTCGGATGCTGGAAGAGATCTGATGCGCGTGACGATACTTTCGGCGTCGGCCTCGGATGTGACCAGGCGGACGTCCTTCGGCAACTCGGAGAGGAAGACGCGCCGCGCCTCTGCCAGGGGCATGACGCGGATGGCCTCAAGGAAATTTAGGCGCTTCACCCGCTCCACAGCTGTCGTCAAGGCAAACATGACGCCGTCGACAATTCCCCAGCGAGGTTGCAGCCCAGGGCAGCCAACAGCACGGCCCCCGCCTTGTCGCCTTCGCCAACCGCGACGCTCATGGTGCCTGTGAAGGAAAGCGCTATCAATAGTCCGAAAAGTACCTCCGACAGACGGTCGATGGGGTCGAGCACGGGTCTAACGGAATCGGGACCGTTCATGGCAGGACAACCGGCACATGACAACACTTGAGCAATCGCACCTTACAGCAAGCGATTTCCGTTTGGAGGCTAATTCCGCTTGCCGAGTTCCCGTGCTTTGGGCAGAGGCGAACGAGTGGCTCCGCTTCAGCATGGTGGCGCGGCGGTGTAGAACCTGTCCCATAGCGCATCCTTTGATTCGGATGGCAATGATGCGCCATTAAAGTCCGGGAGGCCCATGCCGCGCGCGGCCAGGGCGAAGATGATAGCCCCGAGCGCGACCGCCCACCATCTCGCCGTAAAGTCGGCCGACTCGGGGATTCCGGTCGCGACATAGAAGCCGGGCAGAATCGCCAGGCCGAAGAGCACCGCGACAAGTCCGACGATTTCGGAAGGCGAGCGGCGATTGGTTACGACTCGCACGCGCTTGGCCGGTGCTCGAATGGATAT
Organism: Mesorhizobium sp. WSM4829; assembly: GCF_055811475.1. Lineage (NCBI taxonomy): Bacteria > Pseudomonadati > Pseudomonadota > Alphaproteobacteria > Hyphomicrobiales > Phyllobacteriaceae > Mesorhizobium > Mesorhizobium sp. WSM4829. The sequence goes on from NZ_JBVVQJ010000028.1 coordinate 67,930, forward strand.
CGAATCACATACCAGCCGACGATCCCGAGCACCCATATGATCTCGCCGACTGAACTCGCTTCCATGCTCAATCTAGCTCACCGGCGCCCTTTCGGCGATATGGACGTCTTGAGGAGGCGCGGCCGCCTCGACATTCTCGATCTGCTAACGGGGGGCCGTTGCGGCGGGGGCATTTCCGGATTCAACCCCCGGCGGGCCGGTATAGCCGATCGCATTCGGCCCGCCATTCATCTGTCGAAGCTTTGTGATGAAATCACGCGGCATAAGCCAGATACCTGGCGTCTTGTAGCCCATGAAGCTTGCGATGTCGGCCACGAAGGCGTTGCAATTGTAGAGCGACGCGTGCCAGAGCGGCGACTTGGCCTGCAGCTTGCGTATATATGCCACGACCCTCCTGTATTCAGGTTCGCTAAGCGGAACTGTCCAGCTCGCCGACCGGTAGGCGATTTCCAGATCGCCGTCGGTCCATCCGGTCGAGGCCGGCACCGGCGCGAGATGGCCGAGCATATAGATATTGGGATCGTTGGATTTCGGCGCGAGCCCGGCGACTTCGGCATTGATCATCTTTCCCGATTTGTCCATGCGCCCGAAAATCACGAAGGAGTGCCCGTATGTATAGGCGTAGCGGGAGCGGAACTCGATGAAGTACCGGCCTTCTGCTGAATTCACCGTGCTCGTCGGCGCCCCGGCAGCCGCTAGGGTCCGATCATCGGACGTGAAATTCAGTTGAGGTTTATCCTGCGATTGCGATTGGCATGATGCCGCCGCGAGCGCGAGCAGGGCCACGGACAGCGAACGGCCACTTACAAGCGTCATTTCATTCCCGAACTCCGAGGAGCGCAGATCAAAAGCGGGTCCTGCCCGCCACTGCCGACCTCACGACCGAGCCGAAGAGTCGCCCGATCCGGATTGCTGGCTGATGGGAAAGGCCAGCGGCCCTTTCCCCATCCCGACCTAGGCCGGTTTACTTGTACACGGGCGCCGGTGCAGGCTCTTCGACGACGACAGGCGGCGGAGCCTTCCCCTTCCCTTTGCCGATGTCCATATTTGCGCAGCCGCTTAGGCTGGCGACGGCGAGCACCGCGACCACTGCGATTAGAATCCTGCTCATCACATATTCCCCTCGGGCGAATCGGTTCAAGCTACAACATGCAAACTAACGGGGGACTACACCGCAGCTAGTGCAGGAAAGACACACCTAGCCAGTTTAACTGTCGGTTGATGGTTGGGAGAGGCATTCTGTCGGGTTCCGTTGCAAAATTGGGCTGTGTTGCAAAGCTTTCGGTACCAGGCGCATGGCATGGCCTCTGGTGTTTCGCCGGAGAGTTCAGAAGGGGCGTGGATATCGCGAAATGGCTACGGAGCCTCGGCCTGCAGCAATACGAGCAGGCTTTTCGCGACAACGACATTGAAGCTGAAACGCTTCCCCAGCTCACGGCCGACGATCTCGTGCTCGCCGCTATCGCCGCCCTGCGCGCGAATTCGGATACAGCGGCCACCTCGACCACGCGATCCCTGGCGGCGATCTCAGGGACAGCCCCGCCGCTTCCAGAGGCTGAGCGGCGGCAGCTAACGGTCATGTTCGTTGACGTCGTCGGCTCGACGGCACTCGCAGGCCGCCTAGATCCGGAGGACATGCGCGAGATCATCGGAACCTACCATCGCTGCGTCGCCAGACTGAACCGAAATTCCTGGAGTAGGATACAGTTAAGTACCTTCCTTGCCGAGGAGTTACACCCTAGCTAGACTAGGTTGAGAACCCATAACGGACATCGGCAAGGTCGCTCGATTGTTGAGCGCTGGCAAAGCGGCGTGAAAAAGCCCTCGATTGTTGCAATCCAACGCCTCGACGTGGTCGCAGGCCTGACGGCCTCAGCCGTCGTCCTGCCAAAGGCGATGGCCTACGCGACGGTTGCGGGCCTGCCGGTGAGTGTCGGACTTTACACGGCCTTCGTGCCGATGATCGTCTACGCGTTGCTTGGCACATCGCGCGTCCTGAGTGTAAGCTCTACGACCACCCTTGCGATCCTCGCTGGGACACAGCTCGGGCTCGCAGTTCCGGACGGTGATCCGGATAAGCTGATCACGGCAACTGCGACGCTCACCGCGCTGACCGGAGCCCTGCTGATCGGGGCCTCAGTGCTTCGCCTCGGGTTCGTCGCCAATTTCATTTCGTCTCCCGTTCTGACCGGCTTCAAGGCCGGTATCGGTCTTGTGATCGTACTCGATCAGGTGCCGAAGCTGCTCGGCGTGCACATTGCGAAGGAAGGCTTCCTCCGCGACATTCTGAGTTTGGCGCACCATTTACCCAACACGTCGCTGCTCACTTTGACCATCGCCATCGCGGCAATACTGGCGCTGTTGGCTATGGAGCGGCTCTGGCCCCATTCGCCGGCTCCTCTCGTAGCGGTGAGCGCGGGGATTGGGCTCTCATGGTTCGTCGGTTTGGATTCTCTGGGCGTCGCAATTGTGGGGTTCATCCCACAGTCGCTCCCTTCGATCACCCTGCCGACTCTCAGCCTCGTCCAGCAACTCTTGCCGGGCGCGCTCGGCATCGCATTGATGAGCTTCACTGAATCGATCGCCGCCGGGCGAGCCTTCGCCGCCCCCGCCGAGCCGCTCATCAAGGCCGACCGCGAGCTTCTTGCAACAGGGGCCGCCAACTTGGCGGGTGCGTTGTTCGGCGCCATGCCGGCGGGCGGTGGTACTTCCCAGACTGCCGTGGTCCGCGCGGTCGGAGGACAAACGCAGAAGGCATCTCTCGTCACGGCCTGTGCCGCGGCGGCCACCATGCTGCTCCTGGCCCCGCTGCTCAGCCTGTTGCCTCAGGCTGTGCTGGCGGCAATCGTGATCGTCTACTCGATCGGACTGATCAAGCCGGCCGAGTTCGTGTCGATCCGCAAGGTACGGCGAATGGAGTTTCGATGGGCGCTGGCGGCCTTCCTTGGCGTACTTGCCTTCGGCACGCTGCAGGGCATCGTCGTGGCGATCGTTCTGTCGCTCGTTGGCTTGGCCAGTCAGTCGGCCAACCCAAATGTCTACGTGATCGGCCGCAAGCGGGGCACCGACGTAATCCGTCCGTTGTCACCCGAGCACCCCGACGATGAGACATTCGAGGGCCTGCTTATCCTCCGGCCGGAGGGACGGCTCTTCTTCGCCAATGCCCAACGGGTCGCGGATCAGATCCAGGCCCTGGTCGTCGAGCACAAGCCGCGCGTCCTCGCGCTCGACATGAGCCGGGTCTTCGACATCGAGTATTCCGCCCTCCAGATGATAATGGAGGGTGAACGCCGCATAGCCGAGCAAGGAATGACGTGTTGGATAGTGGCGCTGAACCCCAGCGTACTCGAATACATCCGGGCCTCTGGCTTCGCCGATCGACTAGGGCCCGAGCGTCTATTCTCCAGCGTACGGGGAGCCATCCAGCACTATACGACGAGTTTCAATCAAAACTAGGCACCCATTGGCGCTCGGTCGTGAGCCACCTCTCGGTGGGCGTGAATATGACTGGGGATCCTGCCGTGAAGAGCGGTCGGATGGAACTCCGCTGATCATCCCATGTACTCTGTCAGGCGCGAGACAGGCAGCATTGGCTTGGCTCGAAGGAAGGCACGTACGAAGACCGGGCATTCAGCCGGCCACAGCCGGTGTCCTAGCTGAGATAGTAGATCAAAGAATAAGACTACATTCCTCAAAGATCAGTGTTGCAAGTCATATGCTTGACCCGTCGATCGTAGTTGCTCAAGTGTTTTTCCTGCGCAACTTCCCGACCCGTCTCCGCCCACCGGATCGGCCTTGCCGCTTACAGTTATGGTGCCGGCCTGCCTGTCTGGCGAAATATAGACGGCAACCCCGTCTTGGCCAATTGTGGACAAATAGAAAGCACGATGCAGGCCGCTAACCTCGCAATGTACTAAGAAAGGAAAGTCATCAAATGATCCCTCGCTGGCATGCGCGATGGCCGCTAACTGCGACAACGCAGTGGCGGCGAAAGTTGCTCTTATGACCATACCACGCGCCTTCACGCGAGGATTCCGCCAAGACGCGACATATGCCATTTGATTGGACCCCACTTTGCTCGCCGTTATTTTTGATGCCGGTTGTGACGGTGGTGTGGACAACCACGCTATTCCCACATCTGCTCTATGAGTGGCTCTTCGAAAACCAAGTTTCGCGCATAAAGTGTCTTCTGGCAAGTTTAGGCTCAGCGCAGAAGTCCGTCACCCAACTAAGGACTCAGACCGGCACTTCACCCTTACACAGCCGGACGGGCGGATGCGGACCCGAGCGCCACCAACGTCTTACTGAGGGGCGGCGCGCCGACGTTCTTTGGATTCTGTGTTGCGTGCGTGTATCTTGTGGTCCTGCCCAGGGTCAACGACAGGAGGGTCATACGACTGACGGCAAGACCATGCGGGCTCTTCGATTTGTCGGGTATCAGAAGCCCTTTGAGTTTTGCGACGTACCAATTCCGGAGGCTGGGCCAGGCTCTGTACGCGGGTGGAGATCACCGGGAAGAATGCGCCGTTCATAAGATGGCACGGGACGCGGCCAGTGGATTAGTCACTGAACTGGTTCAAGGTTCCGCAACCCGTCGCTGACTAGCTGCAGCGTGGCGATCAGGCGCTTGTATTCCTCGATGATATCAGTCGAGAAATGCGCGAGTTGGACTGCATCGCCCCAATGGTGTGACGCTTCCCACGCAATCATGTCGCGGCAAAGCTCAATCTGTTGCTCGCGGATTGCTATTCGGTCGGCATTGGTTGGACGCAAGCGCCATGTTCCCGATCAAGAGCCGCCGGCTACGCGCTCGGCTATTGCGAACGCCTGCAGGTTCTTGACCTTGCCGTGGTCCTGATCGGCGGTTGCAATAATCGAGAGGAACGCCGCGCAGGCGATATCCTTCTTTGACGCGTTCGGATGCGCTTTCATTGCCGCCTTGGTCAATTGCTTGGGCGTCATGTCTGGCGTCACGACTCGTATCAGGGTGTCGGCAATAGCCTGCATCTCGCCCGCTTCCACAGCAAAACTCCACTTGGCGACGCCAAGCATATTAGCAGGATTGCGGGGAACGCCATCAACCAACGTTTGGTCTGTCAAGTATACAATCGCCGCGTCTTCCGGAGGCCAAAGCCGGGCCAGCGATCTCCATGCAGGGGGGCCGGTCACTTCCAGAAGGGGCGGGTCTCGTCGAGGCTTCCCCACAAGGTTTTTGCGCCAGCCCAGCCCAATTCGGCGCGCGCCTGACTCGCTCCAATCACCCATCCGATGGCGCGTTGCGCGGCCGGATCGCCGGCGCCGGGCGCTTCCGCTCCCGTCAACATGGCTCTGGCGACCGCCGCGTCGTTCAGGTCGCCGAAGATCGCCTGAAGTTTCTTCAATTGCTTCAGGAACGGTTCAGCACGTTTCGCCGCGTACAAGGGAGAGAAGAACTCAACCGCATAGCGCAGCTTCTTTAGTTCCTTGCGCAACTCGTGGCGCTGCTCCACATCGAGAGTCTCCAGTCCACGTGCGTGCTTGCTAACTTTCTTCCAGCGCTTGCTGAGTGCCTTGCCAGCCAACTCGACGACCGGCGCTGCAAGCCGCTCGGTCTGGCTAAAATCTTGAGGAACGAGCCAGCCTCGCGCCTCCACGAAACGCGCCAGGTCGATCAGGAACGCCTGCACGCGCGCGTCGGGGAGAACCTTGCGAAGGTGATCGCGCAGTCCCCCAGCCTGCCTCGAGAGAGCATCGGCAAGGGGCGGCAGACCCGGTTTATCCGCGTGGACCTCGGCCTCCCGCCGTACGATATTGTTCGCCACCATATCGATATCCCTGAGACGCCCGACCTCCTGGCCAAGCCAGCGGGCTTCCATGCTGAGCCGCGTCATTTCCGGGCTCTTCAGAACGGAAGCGCAGACAGAGAACGCGCTTCGCAATCGGCGCAGGCCGATCCGCAACTGGTGCGGCCCTTCGGGATCGTCCAGATCCCGGATCACCACGACATTCGTGGCGACCTGATCGAGGCACTCGCGAAGGACGTCGCGTGCCGCCTGCTCGGCGATCTGAGCCCGATCGAGTGCAACGTCCTCGGCATTGCGGGGCGCGAGCGGCGGGTCGATCCATCCCTGTTCCGCGAGCAGATAGCCGCGCGCCGCCTTGGAAAGGCGGGAGAACCTCAGGCCCCCCTCAGGAAACAGTAGATGTGCAATGTCGAACAGTCCGCCCAGGCTGCCCTCGATGAGTTCGATCTCGAGTTCACGCAACTCGGCCGAGCGCCCCCCGGCGTGGATTTCGCCGATGTCTATTGCCAGTTCCGCACGCGTACCGTCCTCAAGGGACAACTCGCTGGCGGAACGCCTGATCACGGTCTCGCAGACGAACTCAAGCGGCGCGCCGTTCACGCGGCGAACGACCTCCTCTCGGACCGCTGCGTCCGGAATCGCTTCGAGACACAGCCGCCCGCCCGGAGCCGGATTCTCCACCTCGCCAACCTGCGACAGACCGCCATGCTGCTCTGGCTTGGTCTTTACGGTCTGTATCCAACGCCGCCCGTCGCGCCGGAGTCTGAGCGCAATTCCTGCCTTCTTCAGCGCATGATCAGGGGTGTCGAGATAGATGCTTTTGAGCGTCCTGGTTTTCGGGCGGCCAGTAACCAGCTTCAACGCCTTCGCGCGCACGCCCAGTTGGCTCGACGTCAGTTCGTCGAGGAGAAATTGTAGCTCGATCTCGCTCATGGCCGAGTGTTGTAGTGTTGTCAGGCCCGGTTCAAGACTATAGAGTAGCTTAAGCTAATAAAAAAGCTATGCCAGCTAAGGATTCAACTCGGTGGGCTTGCGCCTTCCCGTGCTTACGAGCCTTTCCGGTTATCAACCGGGCTGGGTGCGGAGCGATGTCTCTGCCGGGCTTGCAGTTGCCGCGGTTGGGCTTCCCAGTGCTATCGCCTATCCTGCGATAGCGGGCCTGCCGCCTGAGACCGGCATCTACGCGAGCATCGCGCCGCTGGTTGCCTACGCGATCTTTGGCCCCTCCCGTCAGCTCATAGTCGGTCCGGACGCGGCTACGATGACGGTGCTTGCGGCGGTTTTAGTCGCGGTTACCGCGACCGTGCCAATCGGGCTCGAAGTGGACCGAACTGCGATCGCAGCAATCCTCGCGCTTGGCGTCGGTTTGTTTTGCCTGGCGGCGTGGGTGCTTCGGCTCGGCGTTCTTGCAACCTTCCTGTCGCGTCCCATCCTGACGGGGTTCTTCATCGGCATTTCGCTTTCGATCCTGATCGGCCAAATCGGTCGCTTCACCGGAGTCAAGATCGAGGCGGAAGGCCTGCTCGCACCGGTCCTCGAACTTCTGCGCAAGGCCGGATCGATACATTGGCCGTCTCTTCTGCTGGCCTTGGGGATGTTCGGTTTGTTGCAGATCGCGCGGGCCATGCGTTTTCCGGTTCCCGGGCCAGTGCTGGTCGTGGTCCTCTCCGTAGTGCTTTCGGCCGTTTTCGACTTTGAAGGACGCGGCATCGCCGTAGTCGGCGATATTCCGACAGGGTTGCCCTCGTTGTCGTTGCCAGCGATCGCTGACCTTCCGATCCAGACATTGGCCCTCGGCGCCGCGGCGATCTTCCTCGTGAGCTACGGCGCCGGCATCATTACGGCCCGCAGCTTTGGGGCAATAGGCGGCTACCCGGTCGATCCAAACCGCGAACTCATCGGATTTGGCGCTGCGAACATAGGGGCGGGCCTTTTCGGCGCCTTCCCGGTGACGGCCTCCGACTCGCGCACGGCGGTCAACCTTGCCGTTGGCGGACGCTCGCAGGTGACGAGCATCGTGGCTGCCGCGACCCTGATCGCGACACTGCTGTTTCTCGGTCCGACCCTAAGGATTATCCCGATCCCTGCGCTCGGGGCGATTCTTGCGGCTACTGCAATCAGCCTGATAGATCTCGCCGCCCTTAGGCAGATTTGGCGCATCAGCCGCATGGAGTTCGTCTTCGCCGTCATTGCGATGTGGGGTCCGATCGGTCTGGGCGTCCTTAATGGGGTTGTCATCGCGATCGGCGCGACGCTGGTCTATGTTTTGCGCAAGCTGATGTTTCCCCGCGACGCTATGCTCGGCCGTGTCCCAGGCCATGACGGTTTCTACAAACTGCATCGAACGCCCGAGGCCCGTCAGGTACCCGGCCTCGCCGTATGCCTTATTCAAGGCAGCCTGCTGTTCTTCAACACCGACTACGTCGCATCGCGGCTGCGGTCCATTGCCGAGGAATTGCCGGCAAACACACGCTGGCTGCTGATTGATGCAAGTGCAATTTCCCAGATCGACAGCTCGGCAGCGGCAATGCTGGAGGAGCTATGTGACGAATTGCGCAATCGCGGGATCAGGCTTGGCGTAGCCGAGCTTCACGCCGAAGCGCGCGATATCCTTGTTCGCGCCGGCGTGATCGAGCGCATCGGCTCCGACATGGTCTTCGACATTCTCGAAGAGGCGTATCATGCGTTCGAGGCCCAAGCGTGACAGTTCAGGGACTCTCCTGCTGTCACCCAACTGTCATTTTAATGGCTGCGTGCCAGTGGAGTGGAGGAAGACATGAGTAAGAAGAATAGAGACAGGGCGGCGGCTACGATATCCGAACCGGCGGAGGAAGCGAAATCGGGAGGAAAAAAATATACGAAAGAACTCGCCCGGTTGCAGATCGAGCTTGCCCACCTTCAGGCCTGGGTGAAGAAGTCTGGTGCCCGCATCTTGATCATTTTCGAGGGCCGTGACGCCGCCGGGAAAGGCGGCGTGATCAAACGCATCACCGAGCGCGTCAGCCCACGCGTGTTCCGCGTCGTCGCCCTGCCGGCTCCGACCGATCGGGAGAAGACCCAGATCTACATTCAGCGCTACGTCCAGCACCTGCCCGCCGGAGGCGAGATCGTGATATTCGACCGCTCCTGGTACAACCGTCCTGGCGTTGAACGCGTCATGGGCTTCTGTAGCGAGAAGCAGGTGCGGCGCTTTCTCGAACAGGCGCCAGGTTTTGAAGCCACCCTTGTCGAAAGCGGCATAACGTTGCTCAAATACTTCCTCGATGTGAGTGAGGAAGAACAGGAGCGGCGTTTCCGACAGCGGGCCGACGACCCCCTTCGACAGTGGAAACTGAGCCCAATGGATGTCGAATCGTACAACCGCTGGTGGGATTACACCCGAGCTTACGACGAGATGATCCGTGCAACAGACACAAGGCATGCGCCCTGGTGGATTGTGCCGTCAAACGACAAGAAGCGCGCGCGCATCAACTGCATTTCGCACATTCTGAGCTCCATCCCCTATGAGCGCGTCGAGTTCGAAAAACCTAACTTCAGCAAACGCCAGAAGCGGCCCGACAACTTCGTGGACGATGCAACTCCGCGCAACGTGGTGCCGGACGTGCTTTGACCCAGCTATACACGCAGTTCAGAACCATTACCGGTTCCTATTTGGTTTCGGGCTCCCAATTTAAGAAGAAGCCGACGTCGCCAGGGATTCCGCCGGGGAAGTTTATAATCATGGCCTTAAGCTTATAACCCTGCGGCTTCGCATTCTTCTGGTAGCGCTCATAGAACTGCTTGGCCTTGCCCTGGAGCGTTTCGGGCCATTGCGGATCAGCGCTGTTGATGGCTCGGCCGCTGTCAGTGCAAAGGGCCGACGGAAAACTATATACTAGTGCTTCGTACTTGCCGTTCTTGACAGCGTTCATCACCAGGCGGCGGACCATCGCGATTTCATTCTCGTTCACCTGGTCCTTGAGGAAACTTTCTGTGAACTTCGTGAGCTCCTGATTTTTTTTCGCCCGCAGCTTTTCCTGCTTGTCTGCCTCCGCCATCTGCTCCTCTAGGAGAGCCATTCGCAGTTGCTCAGCGCTCGGCGGCGCCGCATTTATGTCTAAAGCTGTGTCTTTGATGTTGGCCATTTTCTCCTCCACTCGAAACCGTTCGAGAATAGAACACAGAGGCAGATCGACGTCTTGCCAATCTCGTTCGTTGGGCTCAATTCATGACCACCCAACCGCAAGACGCAAATCAGCAGGGTAGACGACTGAGGCAGGCTGCCAGCCTCACGTTGAAGGGATCGGCCGCCGCGGCAAGAAGTCTGTCTTCGCAGTCCAGCTACCATTCCATGATGCCATGTGGGCACATCAAGGTCAAATTCACGATAGGCGGTAGAATGTGTCGCGACAGGCCGCGCTAGTAGCAATTACCGGAATCGGCTTCCCGGGGCGAGCATGGGCGATAGGACCTGTTTGAGTGATACCCATTGCCATAATACCGGTTGCGGTAATACCGGTCGCGGTAATACGGTTCGCCATAATAGGATCCGCCATAAAAAGGTCTGCCGTAATAGGGTCCGCCGTAATACGGATCGCCGTAGAAGCCGCTTCGGTAATACCCGCCGTAGTAGCCGTTGTTGTTGGCGATCATGCTGCCGAGCAGCGCTCCAGCGACAAATGCGCCGGCGGGGAACCAAAAGTCGTTGTGCCTATGGTATCCCGGACGATAGTGGCGGTAGCCGCGATAACCCCTGTACCAGCCATCTCGAATTTGGATGACATCGGACTGCGCGCTTTGTGCCCTGGGCACGAAGATCGGTGCGGCATCAACTGGAACAGTGCTTGTAAGTGCAGAAGTGGCGACCAGCGAGGTCGCTATACCTGACAGGAACCTCATGATCGCGTCCCTCGCTGGTGGCAATGTTTGCCGTATGCGAAACGTCGTCATTAACTGAAAGAAACGTCGTCGATCCAAATTTGTTCCCAAGACCGGCAAATTGTCTCAAGCCGCTCCGAACCTTTGACGGTCAGACAGGCCGCCGTCCCCAGAGCTACGGGCGCCGGCAACATCGATTCGCCTGCGTCCGGATGGGGATCCCCGCCGCCGAAAAACTCCCAATGCGTTTTAAGCGAGAATACCAGACCCAGTGAGTAGATGATCAGTTCGGTGAGGTTGCCCAGCGTCGCATTGAGAAGGCCGCCCACCCGTATCGCCCGTCTTGGCCGCCATCGACTCGGTGGCGTAGCTCAGCAGCGCAGCCAGCGGCACGATCGCCAGCACGGAAAGCACAAAAAGTAGCGTGTGTGCTTCGGGCTCGAGTGCTTGGGCGACGAACACCGCAGGCACAAAGGCCAACAACCAGAGAACGGGATTGTCACGGATTTCTTTGAGCAAGTGGGGCCATGGATACGATCAGCGAAATACTGCTTGTCTTAGAACGAGTGCTGGCTGGTCCATGGCTTCAACCCCGCTAGCAGGCTTCCGAGCCATCAGTGCTGGTTGCCAAAAATGTCAGCTATCAGGCAGCGAAATGGGCTGATGAAGGGCGGCTTCGGGTCAACTTATTCCGTAGCGCGAGCGATCTGGACGACTGGAACGGGTCGAGTTCGGCATTTCGTCTTCGGTACCATCAGATTCTCAACACTATTGTCTATTTCATTTGGCGCCGAGCCTGGCCAGCACGGCCTTGGGGATGTTGTATTCCCGGATCACCGCGTCGTGCTTGCGCAAGCCGCACAATTCGCGCTGGATGAAGTAGGCGTGGACCGCCTCGGCCGCGTCCCTGAGCAGCCGGGCACGTTGATCGCCATCGTCGCCATGTTCACGCAATCTCGCCAGCGTCTCATCCACGCGTCGGCCGGCGCGGCCGAGCGCCGCCGCCTTTTCGCCGAGGATTTCATGGCCGAGCAGGTCGAGCGCGCTTTCCTGCGCCCCCGACCGTCCGAAATTCGATGGCATTCGCACCGACATGATTCACTCCGGTTTTGCTGAAATCTGGCCCTACTCCGCCGGCCGAGTCTCCTCCAGCACGCTCTCCTCGTTGAACAGGAAGCCGCCGGACTGCCGCTTCCACAGCCGCGCATAGAGCCCATCGAGCGCGACCAGCTCGTCATGCGTGCCTTGCTCGACGATGCGGCCGCCGTCGAGCACCACCAGGCGATCGAGTGCGGCGATGGTCGACAGCCGGTGCGCGATGGCGATGACCGTCTTGTTCTCCATCAGCCGCACCAGATTTTCCTGGATGGCCGCCTCGATGTCGGAATCGAGCGCCGACGTCGCCTCGTCGAGTATCAGGATCGGCGCGTCCTTGAGGAAGACGCGGGCGATCGCCACGCGCTGGCGCTGGCCGCCAGACAATTTCACGCCGCGCTCACCGACAAAGGCCTCATAGCCCTGGCGATCGCGATTGTCGCGCAAGTCGAGGATGAAGTCGTGCGCCTCGGCCTTCTTCGCGGCCGCGATCACCTCGGCGTCGGTTGCTTCCGGCATGCCGAGCTTGATGTTGTCGCGCAAGGAACGGTGGAAAAGCGCGGTATCCTGGCTGACGACGCCGATGTTGGCACGCAGCGAATTCTGCGTCACCTTCGAGACGTCCTGGCCGTCGATGGTGATCTTGCCGGCCTCGAGCTCGTAGAGGCGCAGGATCAGATTGGCCAGCGTCGTCTTGCCAGCGCCGGACGGACCGACCAGTCCGACCTTCTCGCCCGGCCGCACGACAAGATCGATGCCGTTGAGCACGCCGAATCCCTTGCCGTAGTGGAACTCGACGTTGTTCACTTCGATCCGGCCGCCGGTCACGACAAGCTCCTTGGCGTCGGGCGCATCGGTCAGGCCGAGCGGCTGCGAGATCAGCGCCTTCGAGTTTTCCAGCACGCCGAGATTCCGCAGGATGCTGTTGAGCTGCATCATCAGCCGGCCGAGCAGCATGTTGAGCCGCAACACCAGCGACAGCGTGAAGGCGACGGCGCCGACGGTGATCGAGCCTTCGATCCAGAGATAGACGGCAAAACAGGCGATCGCGGTGATCATGATCCCCGACAGCGTCGTCAGCGCCATGCGCACGCCGGTCAGCCTGCGGGTGAACGGGCGCAGCGCATCGAGATAGATATTGAAGCCGCTCCTGATGTATCGGTCGTCGCCATCGGCGGAGAACAGCTTCAGCGTCTGCACGTTCGAGTAGGAATCGACGAAGCGGCCGGTGATCATCGAACCGGCCTCTGCGGTTTGCTCGGCATGCTTGCGGATCGCCGGCAGATAGCGCCTGGCCAGCCAGCCGAAGGCGGTGATCCAGATCACCACCAGCGCCGCCAGCCGCAAGTCGAGGCCGGCGACCAGGACCAGCGTCGTCACCGTATAGACGACCATGAACCAGACGACCTCGATGAAGCTTTGCATCAAATCGCCGGTCGCCTGCCCGGCCTGCCAGACTTTTGTTGCGATGCGGCCGGCGAAATCGTTCTGGAAGAAGTTGTAGGACTGGCGCGAGACATGGCGGTGCGCCTGCCAGCGCACCAGGTTGTAGAAGCCGGGGGTGATCGTCTGCTCGTCGACCAGCGCCGCCAGGCCGACGACGATGGTGCGGATGACCAGCACCACGGCGGCCATGAAGACAAGTTCGGGGCCGGCGGCAGTCCACAGCGCGTCCCAGCTGCGCTCGCCCGGGATCTGGTCGAGAATGTCGACCAGCCTGCCGACGAAGTAGAACAGCCCAGCCTCGACCAGCGGCGCAATGCCGCCGATGACAAGCATGGCGAAGAAGGCGACCTTCGCCTGGCCGACATAGTGCCAGAGGAAACCGCTGACGCTGATCGGTGGCCGAAGGTCCGCGGGCTCCCTGAACGGATAGACCCAGTTCTCGAACCAGCGATAGACGGCAATCATCATTCGGCGGCCATCATTCTGGTGCCATCATTCTGCGGCCCATCATTCTGCTGCCCATCATTCCGCTGCTTGACCCTTCACAATGGCATCGTTGGCGGCCGCACCCTCGTCGAGCAGGAAGCCGCCCGACTGACGCTGCCAAAGCTGCGCATAGAGCCCGCCGCTGGCGACGAGTTGCTCATGCGAACCCTCCTCGATGACGCGGCCCTTGTCCATGACGACGAGCCGGTCCATCGCCGCGATGGTCGAGAGCCGGTGCGCGATGGCGATGACGGTCTTGCCTTGCATGAGCTTGTAAAGGTTCTCCTGGATTGCCGCCTCGGCCTCTGAATCCAGCGCAGACGTCGCCTCGTCGAGGATGAGGATCGGTGCGTCCTTCAGCATGACACGGGCAATCGCGATGCGTTGCCGCTGGCCGCCGGACAATTTGACGCCGCGATCGCCGACATGCGCATCGAAACCGGTGCGGCCACTGGCGTCCGAAAGCTTTGATATGAAATCAAGCGCCTCGGCGCGGCGTGCTGCCTCGACCAGCATCTCGTTGCTGGCGTCCGGTCGGCCATAAAGGATGTTCTCGCGCACTGAGCGATGCAGCAGCGAGGTATCCTGCGTGACCATGGCGATCTGGGCGCGCAGCGAATCCTGCGTCACCGCCGCGATTTCCTGGCCGTCGATCAGGATCCTGCCGCTTTCAAGGTCGTAGAAGCGCAACAGAAGGTTGACCAGCGTCGACTTGCCGGCGCCCGAGCGGCCGACGATGCCGACCTTTTCGCCCGGCTTCACCGTCAGCGACAGGCGTTCGATCATGCCTTTCTGCTTGCCGTAGTGGAAGCGGATGTCTTCGAAACGTATCTCGCCCTTGGTCACGACAATGTCCTTGGCGCCAGGCCTGTCTTCGACGACGCGCGGCAGCGAGATCGAGTTGATGCCGTCCTGCACCGTGCCGATATTCTCGAACAGGGTGGACATCTCCCACATGATCCATTGCGACATGCCCCAGAGCCGAAGCACGAGGCCGATGACCAGGGCGACGGCGCCGATCGTCACCACCTGGCCGAGCCACAGCCACAGCGAGATCGCAGTGACCGAAAACAACAGCAGTGAGTTCAAGACGTAGAGCAGGCCGTAGAGCTGCGTCACCAGCCGCATCGACCGGTAGACCGTATCGAGAAAGCCGGCCATGCCTTCCCGGGCGAAGGACGCCTCGCGCCGCGCATGCGAGAACAGCTTGACCGTCTGGATGTTGGAATAGCTGTCGACGACGCGGCCGGTCATCGTCGAGCGCGCGTTGGCCTGCTCCTCGCCGACCTTGCCCAATCGCGGGATGAAATAGCGCAGCAGCAAGACATAGCCGGCAAGCCAGACGGCAAGCGGTGCCGCCAGCCGCCAGTCGGCCGAGCCGACAATCAACAGCATGCCGAGGAAATAGACCACGACATAATTGAGAACGTCGATGAGCTTGATGACGCATTCGCGCACGGCGAGTGCCGTCTGCATCAGCTTGGTCGCGATGCGTCCGGCGAACTCGTCCTGGTAGAAGGCCATCGACTGCTTGAGCAGGTAACGATGCACCTGCCAGCGGATACGCATCGGATAGTTGCCCATCAGCGTCTGCTGGTTGAGGAGCGCATGGAACCAGACCGTCGCCGGCAGCGCGAAAACCACGATGAAAGCCATGCCTGCGAGCTTCCAGCCCTCGGTCTGCAGGAATGTCTCGCGATTCTGCACCGACAGCCAGTCGACGATCCGGCCCATGAAGCCGAACATCCACACCTCGGCAAGGGCGATAGCCGTCACCAGCATCGCATCGATTGCGATGTAGGGCCAGGCGCCGCGCGTATAGTGGACGCAGAAGGCGATCAGCGTCTTCGGCGGCTCGACCGGCTCCTCGGCAGGGAACGGATCGAGCCTTGTTTCAAACCAGCGGAACATTGTCTTGGTACTCCCATGCTCGTTTTCGCTCACGCCGCGCGGGAGTGCGTAGCGTCCTGGGAGCGCATGGCGTCATGGTTCGCGTGGCAGCAAGGACCGGCGTCCCGGAATCACCCGGGCCGCCGATCCTGCTTCGCGCAATATAGGATGTCGCGGGCTTTTCGCCGACAGGCTCGTTTGACGATCCTGACAGCGCTGTGTCGACGACCCGGAGTTTCGCGCCGGTTTTTGCGCCAGGGCGGATCAGCCTGATGATCCGGCGCACCAGCGACGGCCGGCTGCGGTCGGGAACCGCGCGCGAGAAATCGACGTCCGGCAGCATGCCGCGATGCGGGCGCCGGCGGGTTTCGGCGTGAACCGCCGACGAGTAGGTTTCGCCGACCAAAAGCGCCCAGGTCGCCATCCTGCGCTCGTGCAGGTTTCTTGAACCGGGAATTTTGCAGGGATCGAACATCGGTCCGTCCTCCATGTGAAAATAGGGAAGAAAATCCGGCCTGTTCGCTGGTGAATGGCCAGCGAAAGGCGGGGGTTGAACAGCGGCGTGCTCAGGCGGGGCGTTCAGCCCCTTCGACAGCTTGAAAAACATCGCAGGATTCCTTCGAAGACCGAAAAAGGGTTTCGGCTAAGAATCGGTGCGATCGAAATCTAAAAGGTCAGGAGAATCGTCGAACCGAAACCGCCGGCAGGCTGGTAAGCCCACATGAGGGGCGCTGGATGTGCATGATCATCATGAATTACCCCTCCATCGGTTCGGGTTGACAATGCCCGGCGTATAACCGACTTCGCAGAAAATGACCACCCGCCGGTCCAGAAATTTCCAAAACCGCGAACCTGTTGTGGCCGATCTGCCACTTATTAGAAGGATGCGGAAATGAACAACCGTCTCCGCATCGCGCTCTACCAGCCGGATATCGCCGGCAACACCGGGACAATCCTGCGCTTCGCGGCTTGCCTCGGTCTCGGCGTCGACATCATCGAACCGGCCGGCTTCCCGCTCTCCGACCGGGCGCTGAAACGGGCCGGCATGGATTATCTCGAAATGGCGGCGCTGACCCGGCATGTCGACTGGCAAGCCTTCGAGCACTGGCGCACAGGCGAAGCGCGGCGGCTGGTGCTGCTGTCGACCAGAGCCGCGACCGCCTATACCGATTTCGCCTTCGCCGATGCCGACATTCTCCTGTTCGGACGCGAATCCGCAGGCGTGCCGGATCCTGTCCACGAGGCGGCGGATGCGCGACTGATCATCCCGATGCAGCCCGGCGCGCGCAGCATCAACGTCGCGCTTTCCGTCGCCATGGTGGCCGGCGAGGCGATCCGGCAGCTCGGATAGGATTTGCAGATCTTCAGTGGGTGCCGCGATTATGGCGGCTTTCTCGCCGACGACCGCACCGCCACTTGTCATTCTCACCCAGGCGCACATCGCCTTCTCCTGCGGTTTGCATATCAAGGGTTTCTTCGTTACAAGCTCAACTTAACTTGAGGTCAAGCGGAAAAATTCGAATGGTTGCGGTGACGGAATTGACGGTCGGCCAGGTGGCCACGCGCAGCGGGGTGGCAGTGTCGGCGCTGCATTTCTACGAGGCGCGCGGATTGATCCGCAGCCACCGCACATCAGGCAACCAGCGGCGCTACGGCCGCGACGTGCTGCGGCGGGTGGCGATCATCAAGGTGGCACAGGAGGTCGGCATCTCGCTGGCCGAGATCGGCGAGGCATTGGCATCGCTGCCTGAAGGCCGCACGCCGACGCGCGGGGACTGGAATGTGCTTTCAACCGCCTGGCGCGACCAGCTCGATCGCAAGATTGCCCAGTTGAAGAAGCTGCGCGACGGGCTGACCGACTGCATCGGCTGCGGCTGCATGTCGATCGACAAGTGCCCGCTGCGCAACAAGGAAGACCGGCTGAGCGCCCAAGGCCCGGGCGCAAGGCGGTTGTTGGTCGCTCGCTAATCCGCCGCCGGCAATCGCCTGATGGTGAATTCGATGACGTCGCCCGGCCGCTCGAACCAGCTTTCGATCTCGGTCCAGTAGGCCTGTTTGGGAAAGCGCTCGAACCACTCCTTCGCCTTGAGCCGCGCATCCGAGCGCGGCAGGACGAAGGTCTCGCGCAAAAACCCGTCGCGCGGCATGCGCTCGCGCTCGGCGCGCGAACGGTCGAGCCTCTTCTTCAGGCCATCCAGCGGCGGTCTTGCCGGAGTGCGCACGAAAGAACTCCATTCACACTTGACCCTTGCACCTAAGAGATTAGGGATCGCGGCCGGAAAAGACGAGTCATTTGTCGGGGTACGCCCGACAACCGGAGACAGCATTTGCAACGACCCGAAATACCGGCGGGGCTGCCGGCCGACATCGAACAGAAGAAGATGAAGGCGCGGCTGTGGTTCGAGACGCTGCGCGAGCGCATCTGCGCCGCCTTCGAGCAGATCGAGCAGGACCTGCAGGGGCCGCAGGCCTCATGGTCGCCCGGCCGCTTCGAAAAGACGCCGTGGCAGCGCGACGCCGGCAAGGGCGGCGGCGGCACCATGTCGATGATGCGCGGCCGCGTCTTCGAGAAGGTCGGCGTCCACACCTCGACGGTCTATGGCGAGTTCTCGCCGGAGTTCAGGAAGCAGATGCCGGGCGCCGAGGAAGACCCGCGCTTTTGGGCGAGCGGCATTTCGCTGATCGCCCATCCGTGGAACCCCAACGTGCCGGCGGTGCACATGAACACGCGCATGGTCGTCACCTCGCGCCAATGGTTCGGCGGCGGCGCCGACCTGACGCCGGTGCTCGACCGTCGCCGCAGCCAGGAGGACCCGGACACGGTCGCCTTCCACCGCGCC
Source organism: Mesorhizobium sp. WSM4829 (assembly GCF_055811475.1). Taxonomy (NCBI): domain Bacteria; kingdom Pseudomonadati; phylum Pseudomonadota; class Alphaproteobacteria; order Hyphomicrobiales; family Phyllobacteriaceae; genus Mesorhizobium; species Mesorhizobium sp. WSM4829. The sequence continues at coordinate 86,327 of NZ_JBVVQJ010000028.1, forward strand.
ATGCAATTTGCCTGCGAGAAGCACGCTGGCGTCGCCGACCACGCGAAATTCAAGGCCTGGTGCGACGAGTATTTCTATCTGCCGCACCGCAACGAACCGCGCGGCACCGGCGGCATCTTCTTCGACTGGCTGCATTCAGACGAGGACAGAGGCGGCTGGAGCGCCGATTTCAACTTCGTCCAGGATGTCGGGCGCACTTTTCTCGTCGTCTACGGGCATCTGGTGCGGGCCAATTTCAACGACAACTGGACCGAGGGCGACCGTGAAGAACAGCTCATTCGCCGCGGCCGCTATGTCGAATTCAACTTGCTTCACGATCGCGGCACCATCTTCGGGCTGAAGACCGGCGGCAACGTTGCCGCGATCCTGTCCAGCCTGCCGCCAGAGGTGAAATGGCCGTAAAATCTCGGTGAGTTGGACGTGAGTCGCAATCAGGTCCAAATCGCAGGATTCTGGCGGCGAATGTGGCGCGCAAAATATCTTTTTCGTCTAATATCCATTTGAAAAAGCAAGACTATTTTTCGTTACGGGCCGGGAAACGCCGGCGGTTCTCGCCTCCCTGGAACCGCGACCCGACGCGACCGGACGGCCCATGATTGAGTGGGGCACCTCCGAAAAATGGTGCCTTCATTTCCAGGAGAGCATGCCATGCGCAAGCTTATTATGTCGGTTGCGGCTGCCGCCGTTCTTGCCTCTGGTGGCGCTGCCTTCGCAGCGGTCAAGCACACCACGGGCACGATCAAGACTTACGATGGAACGGCCATGAGCCTTGTTCTGGATAACGGATCTACCTTTACGCTGCCCAAGGCTTTCAAGAATCCTGGCCTGAAGGCCGGCGAAAAGGTCCGCGTTTCGTGGGACATGAGCGGCAAGCACAAAATCGCCGAGGCAGTCAGGATCGAGAAGTGATGGCCTGCCCGCTGGAGCAAGACGAGGTCTTGCCTCCGGGGTAGCGTCAAGAGGGCGGAGCAGCGATGCTCCGCCTTTTTCGGTCTCTGCAGCAACCAAAACCATCCGATCGTGTTATGCTGGTTCGGCCAGCGCATGACCCGAAAACCGAACCGGTTTCCGACAGAGACCATGCGTCGATCAAAGGTGCTGGAGCTTCCGTGTCAGAGCAGATGCGGCACTCCGAGGAGGAAAGGGAGAAATCCGATGAAGGAATTCCACTGCGGCTCGCTGGTTCCGGGTTGTGACTGGCATACGCGCGCCGACGAGGAAGCCGAGATCATGCGTCGTGCCGTCGAGCATATGCGTGAGACGCATGGCGAGACGATCATTCGCGAGACGATGATCGAAGCGATCCGTTCGCGCATCGAAAAGGCTCGCGACGCGGCCTGATTGCCTAAGAGACTGTTTCGAAATTCGCTCTGGCGAGTCATATGGTGGTGGTTTCGAGAACCGGAGCGCAGCGGACATTTGGGTCCGTGTTGGGGTGGACGGCCCCCGACGGCATCGTGATGTGCCAGAATGAGGTCGTTGAAGATCTCAAGCAAGG